>JADGNL010000194.1 GCA_017883495.1 Methanomicrobiales archaeon
CTGACCGCGCTCTCTCTCTTCGTCGTCGCGATGGCCGTGGCCGCGGCGGCCCGCCGGCTCCTCCTCCCCGTCGGCGACCGGCTCACGATCCCGGCGGGCACGCTCGTCGCCGCGACGCGAGCCGAGCTCTTCGCGCCCGGCCAGTCCCGGCTCGACCGCAACCTCTCCATCCTCCTGGTCGTCGCCATTCTCGCGGCGGTCTTCACGACCATATTCGTGATCGCGGTGCCGAAGGAGGGCGAGCACTTCACCGAGTTCTACGTCCTCGGCGCGGAGGGCAAGGCCGCGGACTACCCGACCCTCTTCGCGCCGAACTCCTCCCAGTGGGTGACCCTCGGCGTCGGGAACCACGAGTACCGGGACGTGAACTACACGGTCGAGACGCGCGCGTTCAACCAGACCTTCGACCCGGTCACGAACACCTCGAAGATCGACCGGGAGCTCCTGCTCGACTCGTACCGCGTGACGGTCCTCAACAACCAGACGGACGAGCACCGCGTGACCTTCGCGGTCCCCAACGCGGGCTACAACAAGGTCGAGTTCCTGCTCTTCAACGAGACCGTGCCGGCGCCGAGCGTCACGGGCCAGGCCCGGGTCGACGCGAGCGACCGCGACCTCCACCTCTGGGTCCGGGTCCGCTCAGAGTAGGCGGAGGACGAGCCGGACCGACCGGTCCCGGTCGTCCGTCGCGACATTTTCCAGGACACAGGTCCGGCCGAGCCCGGCCGCGGCCATGACGCCGAAGCAGCTGCAGACGGGGCAGCCGATCATGGTGCAGACCCTGGGCGAGGCCTCGCGCACGGCTTTGCAGCCGTCGTAGAGCCGGTAGCCGCCGAGGGTGACCACGAGCCCGTCGCCCTCGGGGACGGCGTCCACCCGGTCGGCGATGCCGAGCGCAACTCCGCCGGCCTCGCGGATCGCCGTGCAGACCCCCTCGACCGTGTCGGGCACGACGAGGCCGCTCTCCCGGACGAGCCGGTCGTACAGCGGCCGGCCCGTGGGCACGAGCAGGAGGCCGCCGCCGTGGGCCTCGTCGATGAAGGAGTAGTCGTCCTCGGGAAGCGTCGGGAGGGCCGCGCCGGGGGGCACGACCTGGACGACCTCGCCGTCCCGCGGGACCAGGTGGGCGTTCCCCTGCAGCCCGAGGTCGGCCGCGACCCGGGCGAGGTCGATAACGCCGCCGGCCGCGGCCAGGCCCGCGACCCAGGGCGCGACCCGGTCGCCGCGGTACTGCGTCAGCAGGACGACCCCGCCGACGAACGAGCCGAAGCCGACCAGGACGAGGGTCGCGCTGGTCATGTCGCCGCGCCCGGTCAGGGCCGCGACGGCGAAGAGGACGGCGGCCGCGCCGAGCAGGGCGAGGCCGCCGAGAAACGTGGAGTCGTACTCTCTCATTCCAGCCCCCGCGAGAAGCGCGCCCGAATCCAGGCCTCGAGCCCGGCGAGGGCGAGCACGAAGACGGCCGCGGCCGCGGCCACGACGAGGAGCGGGACGAGGGTGTTCCGGACGAGGAGCATCGCGCCGGCCGCGACCGTGGCCGCGCCGGCTCCGAGCAGGAGCCCGCGCCGGTCCTCGGTCCCGACCACGAGCACGGCGATCACGGGCTGGGCCAGCACGCCGAGCACGGGCGTGGCCACGGCGAGCCCGACGGCGAAGGCCTCGCCCAGGCAGAGGACGAGGTACGGGCCGCCGTACCCGGTCAGGGACGCGGCCGCGACCACGACGCCGAGCACGGCCACGAGCACGCCGAGGAGCGGGTCGAGGCCGGGCACGAGCCAGACCGCGGCCGCTCCGGCCGCGACGGCGACGACGGGCGCGACTCTCGCCGCGTCCATCAGAGCGCCTCCACGATCGCGTCGGGCGAGAGCCCGCGGAGCGCGCCGAGCTCGGGGTGGCGGAAGCGGAGCCGGAGGCTCTGGCCGCGCCGCCGGACGGCCCCGGCGATCAGGTTCAGGTGGCTGATCTCGCCCGCGGCGGCCGTGTACACGATCACGTCGCGGTGGGAGAGGCCGGCGAAGGCGCGGGAGAGGTCCTCCTCGAAGGGCGTGCGCCCCGCGTGGCGGAGGTTCGCCCGCAGCGCGGCCGCGAGCCGCCGCGAGGGGGCCCCGGTCCCGGCCTCGAGCCCGCGCAGGCGCCGACGCGCCACGACCGGGTCGGGCACGCGGTAGAGCGCGCCGAGCCCGCCGCTCTCCTGCCGCCAGCCGATGAGCCGGACGAGCTCGTTCTGGTCGGGCGAACCGTCGAGGGCGGCGACCAGCTCGCCGCCGGCGATCACCACGAGGGAGCAGCGGCCGGCCTGCTGGAACTCGCGCTCGACGGCCTCGCCCGCGGCCGAGAGGACGGCCTCGCCGCCCGGCGCGCCGGGCGCGGGCAGGTCCACGACCAGCAGGGGCGAGTTCCCGGCCTGGCTGTTCGGCTCGCGCACGAAGTCGCGGCCGTACTTGGCCGAGAGCTTGTAGTCCACCAGGGCGCGGTCGTCGCCGGGCCGGAACGGCCGGTAGGCCAGGATCCCCTGGCCCCGGAGGATGGCCTTCTGCTCGCGCTCGAGCTCGCCGGCCCGGCGGCCGATGCCGGGGTCGGGCCGGGCCCGCCCGGACGGAAAGACCGTCACGGCTCCCCCGGCGAACGGCGGTGCCGTGCAGAGGAGGGTCGCGGAGAAGAACGGGTCGGCGGCGTCGATCCGGACGCCGCGGAAGGAGACCTCCCCCGGGACCATGAACCGGAGCCGGTACTGCGCCCGGCCGTCCCGTAACGCGAGGTCCCCGTCGGTCAGCACGGCCGAGGCGGGGGGCAGGTCCGTGAGCCGGACTGCGAGGCCGGGGACGGGGGGAGCCGTCGCCGTGGACTCGAAGGCCTCGGAGGCTCCCTGGCGGAGCGAGCCCTTCTCCGTGGACCGCTCGACGGCGAGGCCGTCGGCGACGCGCGCCGTCCGCGCGAGAAAGAGGGCGGCCCGCGCGCCGAGGAGGGCGGCGAGGCCGGTGGCCGCACCGGCCGCGGCCGGCGCGTCGAAGAGGAGCCCGGCCGCACCGAGGACGGCCGCGACGGCGGCCGCGCCGCTCGTCCACGCAGTCGGCCGCACCGGATCAGGCCACCTCGACGGTCCCGAGGAGCTCGCCGATCACCTGGTCGACCGAGACGCGGCCGATCTCGGCCTCGCGCTCCAGGACCAGCCGGTGCCCGAGGACGGGCCGGGCCATGGTCTTGACGTCGTCGGGGATCACGTACGTCCGGCCGTCGATGGCGGCCCGGGCCTGGGCCCCGCGCAAAAGGGCGAGGGAGCCGCGCGTGGAGGTGCCGAGCCGGATGTCGCCGTGGGCCCGGCTCGCGATCACGATGTCGCGGATGTACCGGATGACCGCGTCGTCGACGTAGATCTCCTGGATCACCAGGTTCATCCGCCGGACGTCGTCGATCCGCAGGATCGTGGCGAGCTGGCTGCCGTAGAGGTCCCAGTCCAGGCGGCCGTCGCGGAGGCGCCGGAGGATCTGGTCCTCGTTCTCGCTCCCGAGGTGGTACAGGGTCATGCTGTAGTTGAACCGGTCCCGCTGGGCCTCGATCAGGGGAAACGTCCCCTCGAACTCCTGCGTGTTCTGGGTCGCGACCACGAAGTACGGGTCGCCGAGGGGGTAGGTGACTCCGTCGATCGTGGCCTGGCGCTCGGCCATGGCCTCGATGAAGGCCGACTGGGTCTTGGGCGTGAGCCGGTTCATCTCGTCGATCATGACGAAGTTGGCGAAGATCGGCCCCTTCTGCAGCACGAACTCGTGCCGCTCGGCGTCGTAGATCCGGACGCCGAGGATGTCGGCCGGCTGGACGTCGACCGCACCCTGGACGCGGTTGAACTGGTACCCGATCAGGCGCGCGATGATCTTCGAGATCGTGGTCTTGGCCGTTCCCGGCACGCCGTCGATCAGCACGTGCCCGCCGGTCAGCACCCCGATCAGGATCAGGTCGACGAGGTCGTGGTTTCCGACCACGTACCGCCCGACGGCCTCCTGGATCCCGATGCGGGCCTGTGCAATCTCCCGCACCTGCTGCTCGAGCTCTTCGTGCTCCATCATACAACCTTCCGCCGCTGCCGTCCGGCCCGCCACGCGAGGGCGGCGAGCGCGATGGCCGTTGCGGCGACGATGAGTACAGGTCTCTCCTGCAGCCATAAAACCGTGCCGACAGGGCCGTTCGCGGAGGCGGTCCGGCTCAGGGCCCGGTCCACGAGGACGCCGTCGGGGACGAGGCGCGCGAGCAGGAGGGCGTTGTCGCCGATCCGCAGGTCCTGCATGGCGTTGATGAAGAGGCTCGCGTCGCCGACCGCGACGACCCGGCCCGCGCCGACGTCCTCGCTCGCGGCGAGCGCGAACTGCCCGAGGGACTCGTTCAGGTCGGGCCGCCCGTTCCCGTTCTCGTCCATCCAGGAGAGGCGCGATGTCACGAGGAAGGGGGCCCCGCCCGTGACGGCCACGGGACGGTCGAAGACGACGGACGTGAGGTTCGCGCCGAGGGGCGCGCCCTCCACCGGGAAGCCGAGCGGGGCCCCGGGGAGCTCGAAGGCGAGCTCGAGGCTGGAGAGGTTCCGCTGGTCCAGGCGCATGCCCGACCCGACGGCGGCGAGGAGGGCGTTCCCGGCCCCGAAGTCGTCGGCGAGGACGAGGGTCCCGCCCGAGCGGACGAAGGCGCGGTACGCGGCGGCCTCGTCCGCGGTGGGCGCGCGCCCGGGCGC
>JADGNL010000195.1 GCA_017883495.1 Methanomicrobiales archaeon
CATCCTAGAAGCTTGCGGAGCTTTTGACCCGGGTTCAAGTCCCGGCCGGGGCGCTTTTCACATTTTTCAACTTCCCGATCCCCTGCCATTGTGGCGGACCGTTTCTGTCGCTATCGAAACGTACTGGATGTGCAAATTATTGCATCTCCGTCGAGCTCTGATCGTCGGTCGATTCTCCTGTTCCCTCTCCGGCTCTTGTCGTTTGCATCGATGGAGATCTACGCTAACCCCTCCGGGGCCGGCATGACCGGAATCTTCAAAAAGGTGCGGGCGCATCAGACAGGGTACGGAAGGTTCGGCCATGGTCATCTTCTTCGACCCGTTCTACCTCATCTTCGTCCTGGTTCCCACGATCGCGATCTCGGCCGGCGTTCAACTCTGGCTCCGCTCGACGTACGGCAAGTGGTCGAAGGTGCCCAACCACGCAGGCCTCACCGGACTCCAGGTCGGGCAGGCGCTCTTCGGCAGGACCGGCCTCCAGCCCATCGCCCTTCAGACCACTCCCGGAGAGCTCTCGGACCACTTCGATCCGTCCGCGAACGTGGTCCGCCTCTCTCAGGCCGTGGCCGCAACCCCGTCTGTCGCCTCGATGGCCGTGACCGCGCACGAGCTCGGCCACGTCCAGCAGCACCAGACCGGCTCGGGCCTGATGAAGCTCAGGACCGCGCTCGTCCCGGCTCTGCGCTTCAGCCCGACTCTCTCGTATATCTGTATCCTGCTCGGCCTGTTCCTGGGGATCGCGGGGCTCTTCTACCTCGGGATCTTCTTCTTCGGTTTGATGGTGATCTTCACGATCATGACCGTGCCGGTCGAGTTCGACGCCTCCCGCCGGGCCTTCCGCCTCCTCGATCAGGCCGGCCTGCTCGTCGACGAGAACGACCGGAGGGGAGCCCGCTCGATGCTGACGGCTGCCGGTTTCACGTACGTGGCCGCGGCCGTGACCTCGATCCTGCAGCTCCTCTACTACATCTCGCTCTCGCGCCGCTGACGGCGCGAGGCGAGTGTCGTTCGCCCCCTCTACTCCCTACTATCCGTCTGTCACGACGACATCCGCGGACAGCAATGCGTCAACGTCCCGTCAACGTCGGCGCCAGGGCACACGATCGTACATACCTTCTCCAGCAGCGACGAGCAGCATCTCCGCGGGCCCTGTACCCTGTCACGGGAGAAAAAATGCAACGGTAGAGTGATAGTCAGAGAAATGCGGGGGAGGACCGGAGTCGACCCCCCGGGAAGATCCGGATGGTTTCGCGCGGTGAGATGCCAGGGCACCCTGGCCCAAACCGCGAGCTGAGGAGCGTGCGGTCCGGGCAGGGTCACTCTATCCCGGCCCGATTCGGACGATCTCCGGCGACGTCGCCCGGATCTCGCGCGGCAGGTTCGACGTACCGATTCCGCGCGTCACGTACATCACCGCGTCGCCGAGCGAACTCCGGCCCGAGAGTCCGAGCCGGTCCGCGACACCGGCCGGTAGGAACTGGCCGCCGTGGGTATGGCCTGCCAGGATCAGGTCCGCGTCCCACGGGGCGGCGCAGTCGGGCTCGTGGATCAGGTAGATGGTGAAGGCGTCGGTCGGTTCGAGCGCCGGCGGATTCGCGCGCCCGGCCCAGCCGTCGTCGAGGCCGACGAGGCGGACGGGCCGGCCGTCGATCTCGAGATCGACGGCCTGGTTCCGGAGCACGTGTACGCCGTTCGCCTCGAGTGCGGCGGCGACTCTATCCGCATAAGCCCCGTCGGCCGTCCCGTCGTCGAGGCTGCCGAGGTCGTAGTCTGTCGCCGAGACCCGGGCCTGACGGATCTCGGTCAGTTTCTTCACGAGGGTCGTTGCCGTGTCGCCCGACTGGTAGTCGTGATTGCCGAGGATGGCGTAGGTCGGGGCGTCGAGTTCGCTCCAGACAGACTGGAGCCCGAGGTCGTCGTCGCCGCCGAAGACGAAGTCGCCCCCGATAAGCACGAGCGACGGATGCATCGCATTGATCTCGCGGATCGTCTCGTTGATCAGGGGAAGGTTCGCCTCCCTGACGTGAGGGTCCGCGATGAAAACGATCCCGTTCGGGGCTCCCTCGACAGTTAGATCGGTCACCGCGGGATCGCGATGCTCGGTCATGAAAGCCCCGAGAGAGACCGAAAGGACCGAGAGGATAAGCGTGACCGAGAAGAACCGGTTCAGGTGCGGCATGCGCGGCGCGACGGTCATCAGGGAAGTATGGATCCGGGGTCGTATAAGCAATTCGTATATCGGCAAACAGTCGGAGGCTTCACCGGCTTGTGGGAACGGCGCACCCGGGCTCTTCGTGCACCTCCGTCTGCGCTATCGCCTCCCCGTGCGATTTGAGCCGGAGCAAGCCGGCGCCCGCAACGACGAAGCGGCGCGCCCCGTACTCGAGGCTCTGCCCTTCCGGTGGGGCCGCTACTCGAAGTATTGCGCCGCATTCGGGGGGACCTGACAACGTACCCGCAGGATTAACGCCTGCCGCTTCCAACGATTCCCCGTGACAGCGCACCCGTACCGTTTTGCCCGCCGCATGGCCGCAGTCCCGCCATCGTTCCTCGGCACGCTCTTCGCCGTCTCGGCGGACCCGTCCGTGATCTCGTTCGCGGGAGGCCTGCCTTCGGCTACAGTCCTCGATGCGGCCGGGATCGCGGAGGCATCGGCCGACGTGCTCGCGGACGCGGGTCCGGCCGCCCTGCAGTACTCGACCACGGACGGATACCTCCCGTTACGCAAATTCATCGCCGACCGCTACCGGCGCCGCGTCGGCCTCGACGTGACCGCGGCGAACATCCAGATCGTGAACGGCTCGCAGCAGTGCCTCGACCTCGTCGCGAAATGCCTCGTCGACCCCGGCGACGCCGTCGTGATCGAGGCCCCCGGATATCTCGGCGCGATCGAGGCCTTCAGCCTGTACGAGCCGCGTCTCTCGGCTGTTCCCGTCGGCGAGGGCGGGCCGGATCTCGCGGCACTCGCGCAGGTCGTCGGGCGGGACCGACCCAAGTTCTTCTACGCGATCCCCAACGCGCAGAATCCGTCGGGCCTGACGTATTCCGACGAGGCGAGGCGGGCCGTCGCCGATCTCCTCGACGGCACCGAGACGCTCCTGTACGAGGACGATGCGTTCGGCGAGCTCTTCTTCGACGGCTGCGCCCGTCGACCGATCGGCGCGGATCTACCGGGCCGGGCGCTGCTCTCGGGCTCGTTCTCGAAGGTGCTCGCGCCCGGCATGCGTTGCGGCTGGCTCGTGGCGCCCGAGGAGGTGCTCGCGCAGTTCAACGTAGCAAAGCAGGCGGCCGACCTCCACTCGAACCACCTCTGCCAGCTCGTGCTTCACCGCTGGCTCACGACCCACGACCTCGACGCGCAGTGCAGGAGAGTCGCGCGACTGTA
This sequence comes from Methanomicrobiales archaeon, assembly GCA_017883495.1. Lineage (GTDB taxonomy): Archaea > Halobacteriota > Methanomicrobia > Methanomicrobiales > Methanospirillaceae > UBA288. The sequence goes on from JADGNL010000195.1 coordinate 3,386, forward strand.
CGAAGAGAACTGCCGGGCACTCGTGGATGCGCTCGACGACCGGTGCCCCGAACTCGCTCATACCACGCCCGAGGGCGGCATGTTCATGCTTGCACACCTCCCCCGCGGCATCTCGTCGCTGGCCCTCTTCGAGGAGGGAGTCCGGCAGGGCGTGGCCGTGATGCCGGGGCCACCGTTCTTCCTCGAGGGGGGCGACGACGTGATCCGCCTGAACTTCTCGAATACCGATCCCGGGCGGTGCGCGGAGGGGATCGGCCGATTGGCCGGAGCTCTTGCCGCTCTCGGGTGAACCCGTTCGCTTTGCCCGATGATAACGGCAGAAGCAGGATATGAGTGACGGCATGGTCCGGATCATGCTCGGCGACTTCCGGAAAAGCTACCCTTAGGGGAGGTATCCCCTTGCCGAACTCACCTCCACAGCCCTCCGCGAGGAGACCACGCCCCTGACCGTCTCGGTCGACCATGTCCGGTAATGGAACAGCGAGAGATTTCAAGAAGTTCGCGGATATCTCGCCCATAGCTTCTATCCGGGCGGCACCTTCTCCACCGGCCCGGTGGCGTCCGTCCAGGCTGCGCTTCCGACGACCGCGAAGTCGGCCCGGCACTTCGGGTGCTGGCCGTTATCGCGCCCCGGGTGTGGCGCTGGTCCTGAAGCGGACTTGGCATCGGGTGCGTACCCGGGCGAACCCTTAAGTTTCTCTGATGGAACTCGTACTACGACGCATGGTGTACGAAGCGCTGTACCGGATCAAATACCGAGCGCGGTTTATCGTCAACAGACATCCCATGCTGTACCGGTTCGCGGAGTGGGCTTGGTTCAATGCGTACTGGACCATGATCTTTGCCTGTGATCTGACCGGGAAAATACCATCGCACCTCATCCGGGACACGCTGTACATCCATCTCTTCAAGATCGGGTTCCCTCGGAGTGCGACGATCTATCGCGGATGCAAATTCTTCTCGCCCTGGAAGCTCAAGATCGGCGAGCACTCGATCATCGGTGATCAAGGGTTTCTGGATGCACGGGAGACGATCCGGATCGGCCGCAACGTGAACATCGGTAAGGACGTCCGGATCTTCACGCTCGAACATAATATCGATTCCCCGGAGTTCGGGCATCAGGGCGGCCCTGTCACGATCGGGGATAATGTCTATATTTGCTGCCGGGTGACGATCCTCCCGGATGTCGTGATCGGTGAGGGGGCCGTGATCGCGAGCGGTGCGGTCGTAACTCGCGATGTTCAGCCGTGGGTGCTCGTGGGCGGCGTGCCCGCAAAATTCATTCGCACCCGCCCCGAGGTCCATTACACCCTCGGCGAGTTCAGTAAGATCCTGTTCCAGTGACCGCCGAGGTCCCGGCGGATCGCATCCTCCGTGCGTCACCCGTACGGCGAAAGCCGACCTCGATTGGGAAAGACGGAGATATCTAAACAGGTATTCTTTGCGATTATGACCGAGCCTCATTCTACCACCCATCACCCGGTCCGTTTCCTCGTGCCGCTTTGTCCTTCCCCGATTCCCGTCGGCTTTCGGCGACCCCGGGGCGCCGTTGGACGTGCAGAAGAAGGGGGTCGCTCGTCGAGGCGGTCCTGGGCCACGACGGGCAGGAGATTGCGAGCCATACCTTCTCCCACTACTACTGCCTCGAGCCGGGGCAGACGGTTGAGGAGTTCCACGCGGACACCGCGGCGGCGAACCACGCTGCGGCTCGGTACGGGATCGAGCTCTCCAGCCGAGTCTTCCCCTCGGAGCGAGACCAACGACGACTACCTCGCCGCCTGCCGGGAATGCGGGATCCGGACCTATCGCCGGAACACGCAGTCCTGGCTGTTCTACCGCGAGATGAACGAGGGCGGCGAGACGACCTTTCGGAGTGCGGCCGGGTACGCGGACGCGTTCGTGAACCTCTCGGGCTACCAGGTGCACGACCCCGCGGAGGTCCACGAGCCGCTCCCCGTGGACGTGCCGGCATCGCGCTTCCTTTACCGCCGCCGGGCCGGGACTCTCCGCGTTCTGAGGCGGAGACGAACGGTTCTGGTCAGACGATTGCCTACAAATGTCTCGCGCTTTGGCCGCAGCCGGGATAGACCGATGACGCATCAGCTGCCCCAAGAACCATTGATTATCATGCCTCTGCGTCGGCCACCCGGCGTGTAGCGGCCCCTTTAAGTTTGCCGGACCGATTCGTCGGCAGAAGGTATTTATCCCGGTCCTGAGGAATCCATGCCATGAAGACCGAGCACGTTGACGGCCGGGACCACGGAAAGGTCATGCTCTACGCCCTCTCCACCTGCGGCTGGTGCGCTAAGACCAAGCAGCTCCTGACCGACCTCGGAATCGCTTTCGACTACCTCTATGTCGACAAGGTCGGCCCCGACGAGCAGAAGGCCGTCGTCGAGGAGGTCGAGAAGTACAACCCCGCCCTCTCCTTCCCGACCGTCGTGATAGGCGACAGAACGATCGTCGGGTTCAGGGAAGACGAACTCCGGAAGGCGTTGGCGTGAACGAACCCGCGCCGATCACCGCCGAGGAGATCGATCGCGTCTACTGCGAGATCGACCACGACGCCGAGTCGGCCGGGTACCATCTCCACCCGGACGAGGCGTTCACGAAAGGGCTCGTCCGGGGGCTGATCGAGAATGAACGCCGGTACGGCTACCGCTCCTGCCCCTGCCGCCTCGCGATGGGCTCGAAGGAGGCCGACCTCGACATCATCTGCCCCTGCGATTACCGCGACCCGGACCTCGCCGAATACAACGCCTGCTACTGCGCCCTCTACGTCTCCCGGGGGGTCAAGCAGGGAGAGCAAACCGTCGGCGCGATTCCCGAGCGGCGGCCCCCCAGGGCCGAACGCGAGCGAGCCAGGGCCGAGGCCAGGAAGGCACCCGGCGCGATAGGAGAATTCCCGTTCCCGATCTGGCGATGCGGAGTCTGCGGCTATCTCTGCGCCCGGGGCGAACCCCCACTCCAGTGTCCGATCTGCAAAGTCGGGAAAGAACGATTCGGTCGGTTCATCTGACCCTTTTCCCAGATCCTGTTCTCAGGACCGACGGATCCGGAGAACGGCAAGCAGCATGACGGCGACAACCGCGAGAAGGAGGTACCAGGTCAACTGAAACCCCCGGTCTTCCGTCTCGGCTCCCAACTTGACGAGGCGGACCCAGCCCATGGAATTTGTCGACGAGAGGGCTGCGTTTCCTTCGGTCTCGCCGCCGTTCCCGAGAACGAGGTACCCCTTGTCTTCGGCCTGGAGTACCCTGATCCCTCCGTTGAGACGCTCCGGTGCCAGGGTGGTCTCCCAGAGGACTCTCCCGTCGGGACCGGTCCTAACGATGTATGCTCCCGAAGCGACAGGTCGCGGTCCGGTCGAGGATGGGTTCCCTACCGAACGGTTCGTTCCCACGGCGATCACGCCTCCGTCCTTCGTCTCCTTCGCATCGTAACCGGTTCCCATCGCAGGCGAACAGAGCTGCTCCCATTCGATCCCGCCGGTGGCGTTCACCCGTACCAGATTCATCGCGAGATGCCCGGTCTCTCGCGACCCGGCAGTCCCGGCAACGATGACCCCTCCGTCGCGTGTGGGGCTGGCGGAGTTCAGGGACCCATTGAGGTTCTGCGTCCATCGCAGGTCTCCTGTCCGGTCGATCCGCAGCAGGTTCGGATCTCCGCTGGTACCGACGATATATTCGCCGTCGCCGATCGGTTCCAGGGAGAGGACTCCCGCGGGATAGTCGTTCGGAACGGATCTCTCCCAGAGGACGGTCCCGTTTCGATCGGTCTTTGCCAGGTACACGGACCGGTTGCGCGAGGATCCGTCGATGTCCGACTGCCCGGCGATGACAAAACCTCCGTCCGCCGCCTCCGCCACGCCGGTCAGGACGTCGAATCCATCTCCTCCGAATTGCCGCTCCCAGACGACCCTTCCCTCGCGGTCGGTCCGGATGAGGTACATCTCCGCGTCGTGGCTCCCCGGGGCGCTCGTAAACCCTGCGATGATGAAACCCCCGTCCGCTGTCTCTCGAACAGCATTAGCCCCGTCGCCGTCATTCCCGCCGTACGTCCGGTTCCAGAGGACGGCTCCGTTGGCGTCGACCCTGAGCAGGAACACGTCCTGCGGGAACGGCGGACCAACAAGATCCGTCGTGTTGGTCGCCACAGCACTGCCGGCGACGACGAATCCACCGTCGCGGGTGGCGGAGAGGTCGGTGGCCATACACGGGAATCCGAGGCGGTAGGTCTGTTCCCAGAGCACGACGGGAGGCGCCATGACCGGCGTCGCGCTCGGCTCCGGCGTCGGGGAGACCGCCACGGTCCCGGTCAGGGGAGAACCAGGCGATCCGCCGTCGGGCCCGAATCGGACGATAATCCCGCTCCCATCGGCGCCGAATGCGGATCGGCCTGGATGATCCGCGACCGTGACATAGCCTCCATCCGCCGTGCTGATGACGGCGCGGGCGATCTCGTCCCCGTCGCTCTGCACGGTGACGTTCCAGATGGGCCGGCCGTCCCGATCCGTCCGAAGCAGGAACTGTCTCGTGACGCTCGACCCGGGGCTCTTCTGGCCCGTGACGACGAAACCGCCGTCGCGGGATCGCTCGATGCCGTGACCGAGCAGGTCGTTCTCCGGCTCGCCGAGATGACGCTTCCACAGCGGCTTTCCGGAGAGGTCGGTCCGAACCATGTACGCGGCCGACCTCCGGAGACTGACTTCGGGCAGGTTCCGGTCGATCGGAGAGACGACGGTCCCGACGACCACGTATCCCTCCCCCGGTAGGTACGCGAGCCCCTCGCCTGTATCGAAGTCCTCGTCCCCAAGGTTTTCCCGCCAGAGGACCGTTCCGGAGGGGTTCGTCCCGAGAAGGTACATGTCGCTGTTCCCCCCGTCGGACGAGGCCCCTGCGATCACGAACTCGCCGTCCTCGGTCTCGATCACCGCGCTTCCGCTGTCCAGCGCTCCGTTGCCGATCCGTCGCTCCCACACGCGTTCTCCGGCCTGATCGGTCCTGAGGAGGTAGAGGTCGATCTCGAGGTAGCCCTGTCCGTTCTCGACATCGATGCCGCCGCAGACGATGTATCCGCCGTCACGTGTCGTCGCGACCGCGCTCCCCCAGGTGCCCGAGCCTCCGTCATAGTTCTTCTCCCACTGCGGGTTCCCGTCGGCGTCGATCTTGAGCAGGAGGACTTTACTGTCGCCGCCGGGTAGCGCGTGGGTCTGCCCGGTGACCACGAACCCTCCGTCTGCTGTCGCCGCGATCGCGTTGCCGTGTGCAGAGCCGATGCCTGCGAAGGTCCGCGTCCAGAGCGTCCCCCCCTCGGCGTCGGTCCGGACCACGAGGAGAACGCCCGACTCGGCGAGCGTCTCCGCTGATGCGGTGCCGCCCGCGGCGGCGAACCCACCGTCGGCTGTCGAACAGATGTCGTTCAAAGTCGCGGAACCATTCCCGGAAAACGTCGACTTCCAGAGAAACTCAGGCGGCTGATTGGCGCAGACGGGCAGAACGAGCAGAGCCGAGATCACGAGCGCGACAAAGAGAAACCTTCGCGGGAGCGTGGGATCACCTTGCGAGATCCTTCACCGAAGACGATTTAAAGGCTGTCTTCCGTCTCTGCCTTGAACCCATGACGCCCGTTTTCCTCAAAAGCTCTTTACCCCGGCGGGAGTAGTGATGGGTATGGCAGACAGAGTCACGGTCGAGGTTGTCGGATTCTCGTACTCCGAGTGCGGCCCCTTTCCCTGCGACGAGACCAGGACCTGCGGGCTCGAGAACTGCGCGCCGTACGGTGCGCTCAAAGCCGCGTTCAATGCGCTGCAGGAGCGTCTCCGCGCCGACTACGGCGACCGCGTGGAGGCGAAGCTGACGCTCCTCGACAGCGGCGTGCCCGAGCACGTGAAGGCGATCATCGAGCGCGAGTCCCCGCCGCTCCCGCTCGTGCTCATCAACGGCGAGTGGCGACCGATCGGCCGGATCTCGGTCGACCCGATCAAAAAAGAGATAGAGAAGGCCCTCGCGGCCTAGTCGATCGTGCCGAGCTCGCCGGTGTCGAGATCGAAATAGAGGGTGTGGAGCTGGACGCGCCCGTCGGCAACGGCCGCTTTCACGATCGGGTATTCCTTGAGGTGCTCCATCTGGATCCTTACGTTTTCCTTTATAATCTCCTCCATCCGCGCTTTTTTACCCGCCTCGTCCGTAGGTGCCGGGTGCCTGGAATCAATCTGCTCCTTCGCACGCTTGGCGTTCGAGAGCCAGAACGGGATATAGTGGTCGTGCTCGAGGTTCGCATCGAGGGCTTTGCAGGCTCCGCAGTCCGCATGGCCGCAGATCACGACATCCTTCACCTTCAGGTGGTTGAGCGCGTACTCCAGCACGGACGCGAAGTTCCAGTCGTATCTCGGCACGATATTGCCGATATTCCGGTGGACGAAGATCTGACCCGCCTTGGCGTTCGTGATCCGTTCAGGGGCGACCCGCGAGTCGGAACAGCCGATCCAGAGCACGCATGGCTTCTGCTGCGACGCGAGCGCATGGTAATATTCTCTCTGTTCGGTGAACTCGTTCTCGCGCCACTTCTTGTTTCCTTCGATGAATCGGTCGATCATACTATGAGGTCCTCGTCGGAAATTGCCGAATACTTGTTGTTGACCGTCGGCTGGAAAAAAGGTTTGGCAGCGGAGAGGAGGAAGGGATCGAGCGATCCCCACCGCGCGGTTATCGCTGAACCGCGCCGAGATCCGCCTGCTCGACCGTCCGGGCGTAGCGGGCGAGCAGGCCCGAGAGCTCCTTCTCGAGGGGTACCCACGCACTGCGGCGGCGCCCGAGCTCCACGTCGTCCACCAGCAGGTCGAGTCGTCTCTCGTGGAGGTCGACCCGGATGGTATCGCCGTCCTCGACGAACGCGATCGGCCCGCCCACGGCCGCCTCGGGCGCGACGTGGCCGATGCAGGGGCCCCGCGTGCCGCCGGAGAAGCGGCCGTCGGTCACGAGGACGACCTGCGTGTACCCGAGCCCCATCAGGGCCGAGGTAGGCGAGAGCATCTCGGGCATGCCCGGCCCGCCCCGCGGCCCCTCGTACCGAAGCACGACCACGTCCCCCTCCCGGACCTGGCCCGAGAGGATCGCGGCCATTGCGGACTGTTCGCCGTCGTAGACGCGGGCCGGCCCCTCGTGGCGCCACATGACCTCCGGGACCGCGGCCGCCTTGACCACGGCCCCGTTCGGCGCAAGGCTGCCGCGGAGCGTCCGGAGGCCACCCGCCGCGTGGACGGGGTCCTCGAGTGGGCGGATCACCTCATCGTCCAGAACGCGGGCCCGAGCTGCAACCTCGTATACGGAGTACCCAGAGACCGTCGGCAGGTCGACGAGGAGCGGCAGGAGCCGGGCGAAGACGGCCGGGATACCGCCGGCCCGGTACAGCCGCTCCATCGAGTACGGTCCGCCGGGCAGCATCGCGGCGATATGCGGGACCGTCTCGGCGATCTCGTCGAAGGTCTCGAGCGAGAGCGGCACATCGGCCTCGGCCGCGATCGCGAGCAGATGAAGGACCGTGTTCGTCGAGCCCCCAAGGGCCATGTCCACCCGGATCGCGTTTCTGATCGCCTCGATTGTGACGATCTGCCGCGGTGAGATACCCTCGCGGGCGAGCCCGACAGCCCGCTCGCCCGTCTCACGGGCGAGCCGTAACTTGTTCGCGTCGACCGCGGGAGTCGCGGCCGTGCCGGGCAGGGACATCCCGAGCGCCTCTGTGATGCAGGCCATCGTGTTCGCAGTGTACAGCCCCTGGCACGAGCCGCACCCGGGCATCGCGGCACACTCAAGCTCGCCGAGGGCCTCCTCGCTCATGGTCCCGGCCGCGACCTGTCCGACCGCCTCGAAGACCGAGATCAGGGAGAGGTCGCGCCCCCCGAGGCAACCCTCGAGCATGGGCCCGCCGGTCAGCACGATCGTCGGGACGTTACACCGTACGGCGGCCATCAGCATCCCCGGCACGATCTTATCGCAGGTCCCGATGCAGACGAGCCCGTCGAAGCGGTGGCTCTGGACCATGATCTCGATCGAGTCCGCGATGTTCTCGCGCGACGGCAGCGAGTAGCGCATCCCCTCGTGGCCCATCGCGATCCCGTCGCAGACCCCGATCACGCCGAACTCGAACGGCACACCACCGCCGGCTGCGATCCCCTCGCGGACTCGCTCCGCGAGCTGGCGCAGGTGGACATGGCCCGGCACGACCGTGGACCAGGCGTTCGCGATCCCGATGAACGGCCGCTCCATCTCCGCGTCGGTCAGCCCGAGCGATCGGAGGAGCGACCGGTTCGGAGCCCGCTGGTACCCGACTCTCAGCTCATCACTCCGCATGGCAGGAGGGTGCGGTTCGTCTCGACAAAAGGCTATGGATCACCGATCCGGATCTCTCCCGCGTCCGCGTCCACGGTTGCCATGGCACCGTCCGGGAGGTCAGCGAGCGGCCGCTCGGGGTGGTCGACGAGCGGGATTCCGGCGATCAGCGCCCCGGCCGCGATGATCGTCTCGGCCTCCTCGTTGACGATCGCGGCCGGCGCGACCCCGTTCCGGGCGAGCCCGTAGAGGACGTACGAGCCCACGGTCGAGCCCTTCCCGTGCGGGAAGACGAG
>JADGNL010000196.1 GCA_017883495.1 Methanomicrobiales archaeon
CGGCGGGCGTGCTGATCCCCAGCACCGTCGACGGTGCTTCACACTCCGCTTCGACGATCAGCGGGAACGTGCTCGAGTCGGTCAGCCCCGGCGTCAGCGCCTCCTCCCTCTCCGGCATCACCAAGACGAACAACTGGCTCAAGAGCGGGAGCGCGTACGCGACCTGCTGAGGTACACCGCGTTTCCCAATTTTTTTAGCCCGTCCCCTCACATCTTCTCCCTTCTCTTCTCGCCGCGCCCCCGGGCGAAGGCTTCTCAAATCCCTCCGGCGTCCCCGCATCCTTGCGCGCTCCGCCTTCCCGGACGGGAGCTCCCGGATCGCCGCCCGCCCCGGGTTCTGCCGGCGCTCCGTTCCCGGTTTCAGCAGAAACATTTAGAAACATTTATAATGTACTGAACGTATCTATGATAATCGCGCGTGGGGTGACAGACCCTCTTTGACGGCCTCCGGGCCAGGCGCCATGCCAGTCCTCCGTGCGGGATAGGAACCCATCACTACCGCTTCGGAGCGGAGCGGCCGAGAGGATCACATGTATTCCATCACACTCGTTCGGAGGCGCCTCCGCGCCCTGGCGCCGGCGGCAGTCCTGCTGCTGGCGCTCTGCCTGCTCGCCGGGGGCGCGCAGGCCTCGTACACCCCGGGCATCCAGCGCTACGTCGCCGGAGACATCCTGGAGATCACCGCGTCGAACATGACCAGCCAGATCGTGATCGCGAAGGTGGACACCACGAGCCTTCCGACCCCGTACTACACCGCGTTCGACGTCGTCGAGAACGCGGGACGATGGGAGATCCCGCGCTACTGGGACTTCGCGACCAAGGTCGACGAGCAGAACCTCGTCGAGAACCTGCACGCGCAACGTGTCGGTCACATCGACCCGGTCCTCGTGATCATCACGGACGATACTATCACCGGCGGGTTCATGCAGTACACCGGCCTCTCGCTCGCCGAGGCGAATGCCGGCGTGATCTACCCCGTCGAGCCCGCGCCGGGCGAATGGGGCAACTCGCCGCTCTACGTCGTCGGCGACGTCCTGGGCAACGTCTCCGACCCGAACCACGGGGCCGTCGTCTCGCGGGTCTTCGAGCAGGACGGTAGATGGTGGTACAACACGTACCTCGACACCGCCAGGTCCGGCGACCGCTGGATGATCGAGAAGTTCTACAACGGCGACTTCAGATTCCCCGAGAGCGTACTGATCCAGAACGGTGACCGCCGCGTGGCCCACGCGGACCCGCACATCGTGATCGTCAACGACTCGACCACGAGCACGGGCGAGATCGGCTGGTATCGCCTCTCCCTCGCCGAGGTCCTCGCGGGAAAGAGCTATGACCACATGGGGTCCTGGCACTTCGTCACGGGCGACATCCTCGGCAACGAGACGGCCCAGTACATCGTCACGAATGCGACCACGCCCCAATCGGGTCCCTCGCACTACACACTCCGCGAGGCCGTGCGCGCTGCCAACGGCTGGGAGATCCCGACCTACGTGAACGACGGCTTCGGCCTCGAGGTGGCGCAGGAAGCGCAGCTCGACGCCATCCCATTCACCTTCGACGACCACACCGACCCGCACTTCGCGATCGTCACGGACCCCTCGGTCGCGAACGGCGTCACCTTCGACGGCCTCTCGCTCGGCGAGATCCTCGAGGGCACGCCGGGCTACCCGGTCGAGACGGGACCGGTCGTCGGCGGCGACAAGGGCTACTTCCTGGTCTCGACCGCGCCCGCGGGCGCCGCGATCTATCTCGAGGATATCTCGGGGACGCGGTATCTCGAGGGCAACACGTCGGCCGGCCCGCTGAACGTCACCATCATGCTCACGGCGACGCCGATGAAGCAGATCGTCGCGAACCTCTCGGGCTACCGTGACGCGGTCTACAACATCACGCAGTACCCGGCGAAGGGCGAGACCGTCCCGGTCTCCCTGACCCTCGAGCAGGTCGGCCCCCAGCCGTACAGGCCGCTCTCGGTCCCCGGCCGGATCCAGGCCGAAGACTACAACCTCGGCGGTGAGGGCGTCGCGTACCACGACACCACGCCCGGCAACACCGGCGGCGCGTACCGCCACGACGACGTGGATATCGAGACCGGTAACGGGATCACCGACGTCGGCTGGATCCGCAACGGCGAGTACCTGACCTACACCGTGAACGTCACCACGGCCGGGACCTACACCGTGACGGCCCGCACGGCGAGCCCGAACAGCGGCCGGACCATCGCCCTCTCCGTCGACGGCGTCCCGGCCGTGACGATCGCGGTCCCGAACACCGGCTCGTTCGACACATACCGGGATGCGACCCCGCCGTTGATCCAGGCGACGGCCACGCAGACACCGGTCACCCAGACTACGAGCGTCGCACCCTTCCCGCAGCTGGTCGCGCTCTCGGCTGGTTCGCATACCCTGAAGCTGGCCTTCGCCGGCGACGGCCAGAACCTCGACTGGTTCGAGCTGACCGCGGTCGTCCCGCCCACGCCGCCCACACCCACGCCGACCCCGACGGTCGGCCCGCAGCCGTACATACCCCTCTCGATCCCCGGCACCATCCAGGCCGAGGACTATAACCTCGGCGGCGAGGGCGTCGCGTACCACGACACCACCCCCGGCAACGAGGGCGGCGCGTACCGCCACGACGACGTGGATATCGAGACCGGTAACGGGATCACCAACGTCGGCTGGATCCGCAACGGCGAGTACCTGACCTACACCGCGAACGTCACCACGGCCGGCGCGTTCACCATGAGCGCGCGCGTCGCGAGCCCGAACGCCGGGCGGACGATCGCGGTCTCGGTCGACGGCGCTTCGGCCGCCTCGATCGCGGTCCCGAACACCGGGTCGTTCGCGACCTTCCGGACCGTCGAGGTCCCCGTGACGCTCGCGGCCGGCACGCACACCCTGAAGCTCGCGTTCTCGGGCGACGGCCAGAACCTCGACTGGATCGCGTTCGGCGTCCCCACCACGCCGACGGTGACCTCGACACCGACCCCGACGCCGACGGCGGGCGGGGCCTCGTTCACGGCCGCGCCGCTCACGGCCTCGCACGGCAGCGCGGTGAAGTTCACCCTGACTCCGGCCGCCGGCAAGACCGTCGGCTCGGCCTGGTGGTCGTTCGACGCTCCCGCGCACCTGAACACCTGGAACTCGCGCGCGACGAACCCGACGTTCTTCTACCCGGCGGCCGGCACCTTCTCGCCGCTCGTGAAGATCGTGTACACGGACGGCACGACCGAGACCGTCCAGCGGACGAACTACGTCCGGGCCACGTGACGACCATGACCGAATACGCCATCATCCGGGCGCGGCAGGGGCAGATCTGCCCCCGCCCGCCTGCCGAGAATACGGAGGAGCCGCCGGTCCCGGACCGACGCGGGAGGGACGACTCAGAGGATTTATCCCCATCCTCGGATGACTACTTGTAGTCATAGTTATGATTCACGGGTTTCACCTCCGGCCGGGCGTCGGGCGCGCCCTGGCCGTGTTCCTCCTCCTCGCCCTTCTCCTCGCGGGCACGGCCGGCGCCGTGACCCGCATCGTCCCGATCGGCGACTCCCTCACCAGGAGCATGCCCGATACGGACGACGGGGGCGTGCACCCGAGCTACCGCTACTGGCTCTGGGAGAAACTGAACGACAACGACTACGACGTCGATTTCGTCGGCTCCTCGAGCTCCCCGAGCTTCTCCGGGTACTCCTTCGACCGGGATAACGAGGGGCACGGCGGGTACCGGATCGGCGACATCGTGAACGGTATCAGCGGTGAGGGCAGGCTCTCCTCCTGGCTCTCGGGCTATGACCCCGACGTGGCCCTCGTGCTGATCGGCACGAACGACGTGCTCTGGGACACCCCCATGGACACGCGCTTCTCGAACCTCGGCCGGCTCGTGGACACGCTCCGCGACCGGAACCCCGAGATCGCGATCTTCCTCGCGAAGCTCCCCCCGACCGGCGACGAGACCCGGAACGAGGACCAGGGCCTGATCGAGTTCAACAGCCGGCTTCCCGGCTGGGCCTCGGACGAGTCGAGCTCCTCCTCGCCGATCCGCGTGGTCGACCTCTACTCGGGGTACGACGGCCGCGACGACAACCAGGAGCCACGGTACATCCACCCCGACGAGTCGGGCGAGAAGAAGATCGCGAACCGGTTTTACTCCGCCCTCGCCTCCTACCTCGACAGGGACCCGACCCCGGAGACGCCGACGCCCACGCCGACACCGACCGAGACGCCCACCCCGACGCCCACGCCGACGGTAACTGAGACCCCGACACCCACGCCGACGGAGACGGCGACCCCCACGCCCACGCCGACGGCCACGCCCACGGCGGCCCCCACCACGCAGGCGGTCCCGACGACCGTCGTCCCGTTGACCGCGGCGCCGACGCCCGTTCCGAACGCGATCGCGCCGGCCGCGACCCCCACGACGTGGGGTCGGCACTACGCCATCGGCAACCCCGGCTCGTTCCTCGGGACCAGGTACGGCTCCGGCGGGAACGCGACGAGCGCCGGCGGGTCGACCGCGGGCGCATCGGCCGTGGTCACGCTCAGGCCCGGCAGCCGCGCCTACGGCATCACCCCGCCGGCCGGCAAGTTCGTCCGCTGGTACCCCGCCGCCCGCTGGGCCGCGGGGCTCCGCTGACCTTTTTTCCTCACCCGTTCCGCCAGTCACCAGGCCGGCATCGGGCATCGGCAGTGCGGCTCCCGCCAACCAATGCCACAAGATTTATCCGGTCGAATCGGGATATGAGCGTGCCCTTCCTGGTGCGACAGCCCCGTCTCTCATGGCCGATGAACCGGGTGTCATGCCGCTCCGGAACAGAACGGCCTCGAGGAACGACCATGTATCACGCTACATCCAGACACGTGCGCTTTTCCACCTCATCGCCGGCCGTCCTGCTGCTGACGCTCTGCCTGCTCGCCGCGTGCGCGCAGGCCCTGACCGCCCCCGCGGACGCCGCGACCCGGATCGTCCCGCTCGGCGACTCGCTCACCAGGAGCATGACCGTGACCGACGACGGCGGCGTGCATCCGAGTTACCGGTACTGGCTCTGGACCAGGCTGAACGACAACGGCTACAGCGTCGACTTCGTCGGCTCCCTGACCTCGCCGAGCTTCCCCGGGTACTCGTTCGATCTGGGGAACGAGGGGCACGGAGGGTACACGATTGGCGAGATCGTGGACGGCGTCAGCGGGAGCGGTGAGGGCAGGCTCTCCTCCTGGCTGACGGGGTACTTCCCCGACGTGGCCCTCGTGCTGATCGGCACGAACGACGTCCTCGCGGACACCCCGATGGATACGCGCTTCGCGAACCTGGGCCGGCTCGTGGACACGCTCCGCAACCGGAACCCGCGGATCGTGATCTTCCTTGCGAAGCTCCCGCCGACCGGCGACCCCTTCCGGAATGATGCCCATGGCCTGATCGAGTTCAACACCCGGCTTCCGGGCTGGGCCTCGGGCAAATCGACCTCCTCCTCGCCGATCCGCGTAGTCGACCTCTACTCGGGCTACGACGGTCGCGTCGACAACCAGGCGACGCGGTACATCCACCCCGACGAGTCGGGCGAGAAGAAGATCGCGGACCGGTTCTATGCGGCGCTCGCGCCCTACCTCGATACGGGCACGGTCACCCCGATGCCGACCCCGACGCCCACCAGGACGCCCTCGCCGACGATAACGGCGATACCGACCAGGACGCCCACCCCGACGACGACGGCGACACCGACACCGACCCGGACGCCCAACCCGACGCCGACGGCGTCGCCTACCAGGACGCCCACACCAACGCCGACGGCAACACCGACCGAAACGCCCACCCCGACCCCCACGCCGACGGAGACGGCAACCCCCACGCCGCTGCCGACGGCGATCACGCCACCGCCCACCCCGACCCCGACACCCCTGCCGGTAGTGGTCGTCACCGCGAGCGCGACCCCATCGCCCGTCCCGGTCACGACCACCCTCGCCGCGACCCCCGCGTTCGGGTTCGGGAAACGCTACGCCATCGGCAACCCCGGCTCCTTCCTCGGCACCCGGTTCGGCGCCGGCGGGGCCGCCGCTGCCGCCCGAGGCTCGAGGTCGGTGACGGTGAACGTTACGGCGCTCAGGCCCGGGGATCGCGCCTACGGGCTCACGCCCCCGGTGGGGCAGTTCGTCCGCTGGTACCCCGCCGCCCGATGGGCCGCGGGGCTCCACTGACCATTTATTCTCTTCGATCCGTCAGAAAAGGGGGCGGGACGAAGTCCGCCCGAGTCACGTCCCGAACTTTTCCGGGAACTGCGCGATCACGCCCTGCGAGAGCGCGTCCGACATCATCAGGATGTGGTCGTACACCACGTCCCACGCCGCGACGTCAGCCGTGTAGTCCATCGTATACCGCGCCACGAGCTCGTCCTTCGTCGTGGAGAGGTGCCGGTAGAGGAGGTCCTTGAGCGCCTGCTCGGTCCAATGCGGGTTCGCCCCGGCCAGGAACACGGCGATCTCATCCGCGTTCGCCGTCCAGTTCGCCTCCGCGGCGGCCTGGGCCGTGGTGTTGTTCGCCTTGACCGCGTTCACGATATCGACCGCGATCAGGATGTGCTGCCGGAGGAGCGCGGTCAGGTTCGCGCCGGCCGCGTCGCCATACACGGGCTTGATGGCGTCCCCGAGGTCGACCTGGTTCTGCAGGAGCCGCGCGGCCACGGCGTCCGTGCCGGGCGCGTCGTCGAGCGCGCTGATGATATAGAGCCGCGTGTACTCCGCGTGCTCGGTCCAGAGCTTCCGCATGCCGTTCTGGAGGTCGAGCTCGGCCTGCGTCACGGTCTTGTTACCGGGGAACTTTTCGGGGAACTGCTTGAGAATCCCCATCGAGAACGTGTCCGCCATCATCAGGGCCTGCGCGTGCACATCGTCGTACGCGGCGATGTCGCCCGTCCAGTTCCCCGCGAGTCGCGCCCCCGCCTCGGCCAGCGTGGCATTGAGGTGCGAGTGCCACATCGTTTGCTGGGTCTGGTTCTCCCAGTTCGGGTTGAGGCTCGCGAGGTCCGCGGCGATCAGGTCCGCGTTCTCGAACCACTGCGCCTGGAGATCGGCCGCGGCGGTTGTGTTGTTCGCCTTGACCGCCTTCACGAGGTCGGCCGCGATCAGCAGGTGGTTCTGGACCAGGTCGCCGAACTTCTGGGCCTCGGCGTCACCGTAGTACGGCCGCAGCGCGTCCTCCATGTCGTTGTAGTTCCGGAGGAGACGGGCCACGGACTCGTTCGTCCCGCCGGGGGTGTCGGCGATGTTGACGATGACCATGCGGGTCCAGAAGATGTGGTCCTCCCAGAGCTTGCGCCACTGCAGTTGCAGGTCCGCTTCGGCCTGGGTGAAGGTCGCATTCGAGGTCACGTTGCCTGTCGGGGTTGGGGTCGGAGTGACATTACCCGTCTCGGTCGGCGTCGGCGTTACGTTGCCCGTCTCCGTGGGCGTGGGAGTGACGGTCACGTTACCTGTGGGCGTCGGCGTCGGGGTCACGGTGGGGGCGCCCGCCCGCTCGAGGGAGAAGAAGTCCAGGTTCTGCGCGTCCCTGAAGAACTGGAGCCGGATGTAGTGGCTTCCTGCGGGCAGGGTGAGGTTCGCCGTCGCGTTCTCGTAGGTGTCGAACGACCCCGTCTGGGGGATCCTGACCTGCGCCTTCAGGACGCCGTCGACCCAGACCCAGACCTCGCGATCGATCCAGGGACTCGACGCGCGGAGGGTCGCCACATACTCGCCGGCCTCGCTGACGTTGACCGAGTAGACCAGCCACTCGGAGGACTTGACGAACGCGACCGCGTTTCCGCTACCGCCGGCCTCGATGTCGACGTCGTCCTGGCGGTACGCGCCGCCCTGGTTCCCGGGCGTCCGGTCGAACCAGGCGATGCCCTGGCCGCCGGTGTCGTAGTCCTCAGCCTGGATCATCCCCGGGACCGCCGCGAGCGTCCCGGTGAACGGCTGGAACTCGTGCCCGGTGGCGACCGGAGTGGCCGTCGCGGTCGGCGTCACCGTCGGCTCCGCCGCGGATCCGTTTCCGGTACCGACGGCCGTTGTCGTGGTGGTCGTCGTGACGTTCGCCGTGATGTTCGCCGTGTCGTTCGCGGAGGTCTCTCCGGCGGCCTCAAGGGCCGCCCCGCTGCCAGTGCCCGTCGCCCGGGCCTGCGCCTGGGCGAGCGTGGTTCTCGCGACGGTCGGCGCCGCGAGGACCGAGATCAGGACGACGGCCACGAGAATGGCCGTCAACAGATGTCGATGATTGGGTTTCATGCGATCGGTTCCTTTCCCGCAGGGCCTCGCGGCAGCAGGGACCGAGAAGGGTGCCGAAGAATCGTTTGAAAATTATTTAACCGTTCGCATGCAGTTGCCATCTCTATGAACCTGGCCCCGGCGCCGGCACGGCCCCCGTTCGCGGCCCGGGTTCCGGACGATGGAAAAGGCAAAATACTCCCGCGCCTATCTCTCCTCGTGGAGCCGCGTTCGCCCGCTCCGGGGGCGAGAAGGGGAGGAATCCGCTCGCGCGAGGACTACCGCCGCTACCTCGAGGCCGACCGCCGGGCCCTCGAGCAGACGCGACGGCGGCCGCGGCTCTTCGGGGACGGCGTCTGGCGGTTCGAGCGCCTCCTCCGCGCGGTCGAGTACCACGAGGCCTGCCGGCCCGACACCTGGTACTTCCGCCCCCTCCTGAGCCTGCTCTACCTGCGCCTCCATTTTGCCCAGGTCAAGCTCGGCTTCACCATCCCGCCGCATGTCTTCGGCCCGGGCCTCTCCATCGCGCACCGCGGCACGATCGTGGTCAACTCGGCCGCGCGCGTGGGCGCGAACTGCCGGCTCCACGCCTGCACCAACATCGGCTCCTGGTCGGGGGCGGCGCGCGAGGCGCCGGTGATCGGGGACAACGTCTACATCGGGCCGGGCGCGGTCGTGTACGGGCCGATTGTCATCGCGGACCACATCGCGATCGGCGCGAACTCGGTGGTGAACACCTCGTTTGCCGAGCCGAACATCACGATCGCGGGCGCGCCCGCGCGCAAGGTCCGGGACGCGGGGACCACGCGGTTCGCCCCGCCCGGCGCGGTGCCCGGGGGCGCTCCCGCCGCCGTGCCGGAGGAGCCGGCCACGGCATCCCCGCCGCCGATCTGCGTGGAGACCGCGGGGATGCACTGACCGGGTCCGCGAACAATATCGCAAGCTTAATTGGAGTCGGCCCGTAACCTCACCACATGGCGATGGCGGTATGACCGAGTGTCCCGGGTGCGGCGGGCCGCTCGCCGGCGACGAGCCGAGCTGCCCCGCGTGCGGTGCGAGCATCGAGCGGGATCCCCCGACCCTGGAGGAGGCGGACGCGGAGATCGTGCCGTCCGTCGAGCCGCAGGGCGGGGACGAGCCGGGGAAGCTCTGCCCCGAGTGCGGTGCGCTCAACCCGGCCGAGGCCCGGTTCTGCGTCGGCTGCCGGCACGGGTTCGCGGGACGGCGCCCCTTCCTCGGCGTCGGCTGGATGGTGATCCCGGCCCTGATCGCCGTGGTCCTGGTCGTCGCGGTGGTTGCCGCGCTCTCCTTCGGCTTCGTCTCGCTGGGCCCCAGGGCTCCTCCGCCCGTGAACAATACGTCCGCGCACACGGGTGCGAACGATACGGCGCAGCAGGTGCTCAACCAGAGCCGGAACGTCTCGCACCAGAACACGACCGAGGTGATCGCCGCGCGGAACGGCACCGGGACGCTGACCGCGACGCCAACCCGGACGGTGGACCCGAACGCGACGCCGTGGAACGCGGCGGACGGCGCGGGGATCTACCACACGGAGGGCGGGACGCACTACGTGGGGGACAGCGCCGAGATCCGGGCGCACCGCCCGACGCCCACGCCGCTGCCGTACAGCGGCGGCGACGGCTCGGGCCACGCGACGGGCCCGCTCGCGTGGGTCGGGACGGGCAACTGGTCGCCGGGGTTCATCGACCTGCCTGCGGGCGACGCGCAGGTGGTCCTGCTCTCGCAGGGGACGACCGCGTTCGTCCTGGCCGACCCGGCCGGGACCCGGGTCGGGTTCGGCGGGTTCCTGCCGCCGGGCGGGACGTACACGGTGCCGATCGCGGAGGCCGGCCGGTTCGTGATCGCCTTCGGCACGGCGAACGCGACGGACTCATGGTCCGCGACGGTCCTGCTGCCCGGATCGGGCGGCGGCCAGCCCGCGGCGCCGCCGGTGGCCACGCCCGCGACGCAGATCCTCTCCTTCGCCGGGACCGGCGGGGGCTCGCCGGGGTCGTTCAACCTCTCGCCGGGAACGGTGCACGTGGCGCTGAACGCGGACCAGATGACGATGGCCTACATCAAGGACCCCTGGGGCGTGACGCTCTCGACGGCCGTGGCCGGGCCGTACGCCGGCGGGTCGACGGCCACCATCACGCAGGCGGGAACGTACCGCCTCGAGGTCTGGGGCACGGGCACCTGGTCCGCGACCGTGACCTGGACCGCGCCGGAGTCCACGGCGGCGGCCACGGCGGCCACGGTGGCGACGCTCGCCACGCCGCCGGCGACCCTCCTCGCGACGGACACGACGCCCGCGATCACGACCACGCCCGCGAGCATCGCGACGACGACCGCAACGGGCCCGATGAGCCTCGAGGGAACGGGGCCGAACACCACGGCGCCGTTCTACCTCAACGCGATGATGACGCGGTTCCAGTACACGCACGCCGGCACCGGCCACTTCTCGCTCAACCTCTCATCGACCGACGGCCAGTACGTCAACCAGCTCGAGAACTTCACCGGGCCGCTGGCTGGCGAGCAGGTCGTGACCATCGAGAAGGCCGGCCAGTACGTGCTCAGGGTCGAGGCGGACCCGGGCGCCGACTGGACCGTCGCGGTCACCTGATCCTCTATTTTTCCCGCCCCCCTCCTTGGCGCTGCGCGCCTCGCCCACCCTTGCGAGACGAGTCCCTGTCGGATCGTCGTACGCCGGACGGCAGGGTGCGAAGGGAAAGGCACCTGGAGGACGCACGCAAAGCAGCGGCATCGCCGCGCCGGGGGAGCCGAGCGAGGCGGGAGGGCGTGGCGCGAGCCCCTTCCCCTTCGTGAAAGGTATGTGAAAGCGGAAACCCGCCGGAACGACGCCGCCACCCTTTCTCTTCTTCGCGCCCGCGCGCATGTTTAGGCACCGAAACCGGGCGCGAACGTCGGACGCAACGCCCTCGAGCCGGCATAGAAACGGCTGGAGCGCCGTCAAAAATTCGAACAGAGTCTCTATCCTGCCCCCTTTCCTCTTTTACAACCCGTTCGAGCATATTACAAATTAACAGGTGCCACTCTCCCTGTCGGCCACCGGCCCCAGCCGGCGGGCGGCGGTGAAAACCATGGAGCACAGTTGTGAAATCACGGCGCGCAGCCCGGCCTTCCCGGGCGGCGCGGGTAGGGCGGGGGTAGACGGCCTTCGCTCGCGCGAAGGAGAAAGAACTGAGAACAACGGCGGCCCCCGCCCTCGCCCAAAGAACCACCAGCGGCACGAGGGACGGGAACCAGCTGTACCGGTCTGTGCAGGCGCCTTTATCGCTTGCGATCGGTGCGCGGAGGCGCGCTGATGCCATCCGGTACAGCGGCACCGGACGGTCGTCCGGCCCGGTCGATCCTCGCCGCGCTCGAACTCCTGCTCGCGCCCGGGGCCGTGGCCGAGCTCCGCGCCATCGGCCGCGACGGCCGGGTCGCGTCGGGGTACTTCGACGACCCGGCCCTCCTCGCGGAGAAGGCCGAGATCCTCGACGACGCAACGGAGTTCCAGGGGATCTACGTCACGCTCAATCCCGTGAACCCCGCGCTCCTCGCGCGGCGTGCGAACCGCGTGCAGTCGCGGCTGAGCGGGAAGGACGCGACCACGGCCGACGCGGATATCGTCCGCCGGCGCTGGCTCCCGATCGACCTCGACCCGGTCCGGCCGAGCGGCGTCTCGAGCAGCGCGGACGAACACGCGGCCGCGATCGCGAGGGGGGACGCGATCCGCGAATTCCTGGGTCGTCAGGGCTGGCCAGCGCCGATTGCCGCGGACTCGGGAAACGGCGCGCACCTCCTCTACCGGATCGACCTGCCGAACGACGCGGCCTCCACCGATCTCGTGAGGGTCGTACTCGCCGCGCTGGACGCGCGCTTCTCGACGGCGGAGGCGTTGGTCGATACCGCGAATTTCAACGCGGCGCGGATCTGGAAATGTTACGGGACCGTGAGCCGGAAGGGGGACTCGACGAAGGACCGGCCGCACCGGCGATCGGCGTTCGTCTCGAAGCCATACGAGCCCGCGGTCGTCACGGCCGAATTGCTCCGGGCGCTCGCCGCGTCCGTGCCCGCGCCGCCGGAGCGGCTCTTCGCCGCCGCGGCCGTCCCGGCCGAGCGCGGGACGGTGATCGACCTTCGCGCCTGGCTCGACGATCACGGGATCGCGGTCGCATCGGAGAAGCCCTGGGAGGGCGGCACGCTCTACGCGCTCGCGCAGTGCCCGTTCTCCGACGCCCACGCCGACGGCGCGTACGGCGTGCAGTTCGCGAACGGCGCCATCCACGCCGGCTGCAAGCACGACAGCTGCGGCGGCGGCCGGCAGCGATGGCAGGAGCTCCGCGCCAAACTCGAGCCCGCATACGCCGGCCGGCCGGCCGTGTCATCGACCGTGGAACCCACCCACCCCGCTGCACAGTCGGCCGTACTGCCCGCCCGCCCACCCCAGCCCCCTCCGGGATCGAGAGACGGGATGGCCCTTCCATCGGTGTCCCCATCGCCGGAGGCCGACCCGGCCGTCGTCGCGACGGCGCGGGAGGTGCTGGAGCACGGCGACCCGATGCGGTACTTCCTCGACTGCTTCGGTGAGGACCACGTCGGAGATATCACCCTCGCCCGCTGCCTGATCATGTCCATCGCGTCCCAGACCGTCCGCAATTCGCGGGGCCTCCACGTCTACGTCACCGGCGAGTCGGGCAAGGGAAAGTCGAGCGGCATGACCGCGATGCTGCGGCAGGCCCCCGAGGAGTACCGGCTCGCCGAGCGCATGAGCAACAAGGCCCTCTACTACTCGGACGACATCAACCCGGGCACCGTTCTGCTGCTCGACGACATCGCGCTCTCGGACGAACTCCAGGAGGTGCTCAAGGAGACGACAAGCAAGTTCGCCGAGCCCGTCCGCATGCGGACCGTCGACAAGGACCGGCGGATCAGGCGCTACACCATCCCCGAGCGCTGCGTCTGGTGGCTCGCGAACGTCTCCGCCCTCTACGACGAGCAGGTCCTCAACCGAATGCTCACCTGCTGGGTCGACGACTCCGAGGAGCAGGACCGCGAGGTCTTCCGCCGCAAAATGGCCGAACGCTCCCGACGGCCTGGCGACGGGGGCGACCGCTTCGACCTCCTCGTCTGCCGCGAGCTCTGGCGGCGGCTCCGGGCCGACGGGCTCGTCCACGTCGACGTCCCGTTTGCTGGCCGCATCCGCATGGCCTCGGTCCGCAACCGCCGCAACCCCGAGGTCCTCCTCGACCTGATCGGAAGCCACGCACTCCTCTTCCGCTTCCAGCGGCCGGCCGAGCGGCTCGAGGACGGCGGGCTCGTGGTGACTGCGACCGAGGACGACTTCCGGTACGCGGCCCGGCTCTTCGCCGATCTCCACACCTCCGGCGGCTCGCTCGATTCCAAGTTCGACCGGAACGAAGAGGTCGTGCTCTCGCTCGCGGCGCGGAACCGCGTCGAGCAGTTCACCCTCCACGACCTGCAGCGGTGGACCGGATGGACGTACCAGAAGGCCCGGCGAATCATGGTTGGCCACGTGCAGCGGGGCATCCGGTACCCCGGTCTCCTCGACCGGTCGCCGGCCCTGACCATGCTCGATCAGACCACGAGCGAGAACGACGAGCAGGGACGCGGTATCAAGCAGCGGCAGCTCGTCTTCCTCTTCGACGAAGGCGTCCACCGCGAATCGCGCCAGTCGGGCCTCGTCTGGCTCGACGCCGGGCCGACGGATCTTCATCGCGACGACCGATGGAAGAGTGATGATAACGGTGATGAAAGACCTGATGGAACTCGAGAATCCGGAGGATCGGGAACGGAACGAAAAACGGAGGCCCAATCGGGCGAGTCGATCCGCGATGTTCCATCAACCGTGATCAGGCAGTGTCGGGACGAATCCTCTCTCGGGCCGTCGGCCGATCCGCTCTGTTCCCGAATTGATGAAAGATCGGACGACGATATTCTCGGAATTGTGACAGAATCAGGATCGGGGGCTGAAAAGGCTCCCCCCGATGTTTCATCAGATGTTTCATCACCGTGTTCATCAGGGTTACATCATCCGGATCGATGTACCACGATCGACCCCCGCGCCTTCGTCGCGCTCGACGGCCCGGCCTTCGAGCCGTGCTCGGCCTGCGGAAGGAAGCCGTCGCACTACCGGGAGCGGCGCGCCGGCGAGCGCCGGCTCTGCGAGCGCTGTTACGCCGCGGCCGTGCGGCGCGAACAGCGGGCCGGGCCGCCGCTGCCGGACGCGATCGACCCGGCGGCCCTGCGCCGCGTGGCGGCGTCGGTCGGCCGGTGCGACGTCTGCGGGCTGGAACGGGCCGCGTGGTCGGGGGAGGGGTTACAGCTCTGCGATGCGTGCTACCAGCGCGAGGTCAGGAGAGGGATCGCGACGGGGGCCGGTCTATCGGCGGCGTGACGAGCCGGCGGCCGGTCCTCTCCGAAACTGCCTGCGAATTCCGGCCCTTCATCGCCCGATCACGGCCTGCAGAGATTGCTGTTGGCCAGGTACTTCGCCGTCTCCCCGTCGAGGACGCCCAGCGTGATGCGATCCCCGTCGACCGAGAGTATCCTCGCGTCTTTTTTATTGCCGGTGAAGGTCGGGTTCGCCCCGGCCCCGACCACGACACTCCCGGCGTCCGCGGACCCGTCGATCGCGTCCAGGTGGACCAGCGTCCCCCGTCCCATGTTCGCGACGTAATCGTTCACCTTCGCGTTCTCCGCGCCGTCGACGACATCCCTCGCGACACTGCACCGGGCGACGTAGGTCTCGGAGGAACAGCCCGAGGAGAGGAGCAGCAGGACGAGCACGACCGCCAAGCAGAGGCGACGCCGCGACATGATCATTCTCGGGGAGCCGGGACGATAAATCCTGCCCGCGGGACCGGCTGGCTCTGCGCCGGCTGCTGCCGGCGGGGAATCGAGGCCGCGGGCCGACGCGGCCGGGGCCCCGGACCTGTCCGACCGGCAGCTCCGGTGGAGGCGGAAGGCCGCCGGGCTCCTCGGGGCCGCCACTCGCTCGGGGGGAATAGACGCTAGGGCTTCTACGCGGTCAGGGCTCCGGATTCGCGGCCGGGCATAAGCCCGTTCTCCTTCCGGATCGTCATTCGCTCCGCATAG
>JADGNL010000197.1 GCA_017883495.1 Methanomicrobiales archaeon
ACTATGCAGGAGCTACGCATCCACGGCAGAGGCGGCCAGGGCTCGGTCACGGCGGCCGAACTGATCGCGGTCGCCGCGTTCGAGGGCGGGAAGTACGTCCAGGCCTTCCCGGCCTTCGGCGTCGAACGGCGGGGCGCACCGGTCCAGGCCTTCGTCCGGTTCAGCGACCGGCCGATCCGGCTCCGGAGCCAGGTCTACGAGCCCGACTTCGTGATCGTCCAGGA
The DNA here is from genome assembly GCA_017883495.1 of Methanomicrobiales archaeon. Classification (GTDB taxonomy): domain Archaea; phylum Halobacteriota; class Methanomicrobia; order Methanomicrobiales; family Methanospirillaceae; genus UBA288. The sequence continues at coordinate 225 of JADGNL010000197.1, forward strand.
TCCGACCCTGATCCGCGACGTCGACGTCTTCAAGGGGATGGGCCCCGGCGGGATCGCCATCATCAACACCGAGCGGGCCCCCGACTTTTCCGTGCCCGCCGGCGTCCACGTCCTGACCATCGACGCGACCACGATCGCGCTCGAGACCCTGGGCCTGCCGATCACGAACACGGCCCTGATGGGCGCATTCGCGGCCGCGACGGGCATGGTCTCGTTCGATACTCTGGCCGGGGCCCTCCGGCACCGCTTTCCGAGCGCGCTCGCCGAGAAGAACATCGCAACCGCGCGCCGGGCCTACGACGAGATGAAGGCCAAGGCGGAGGCGGCCTGATGGCGCTCAACGTCGGCTGCGCGGCCGCACCCGGGCAGTCCCGTGATAACAAGACCGGCTCGTGGCGGGTCTTCATGCCGAAGTTCGACCCGTCGGCCTGCTCGAAATGCGGCATGTGCCAGCTCGTCTGTCCCGAGGGCTGCATCCGCGAGACCGAGGAGAAGGAGTTCGTGCCGGACTACGACTACTGCAAGGGCTGCGGCCTCTGCGCCGAGGAGTGCCCGAAGAAGGCGATCACCATGGAACAGGAGGAGAAGTAATGGCGCTCGAGATCATGGAGGGCTCGATCGCGGTCGCCCAGGCCGTCCGGCGCTGCCGGCCGCAGGTGATCTCCGCGTACCCGATCACGCCCCAGACGCACATCGTCGAGGCGCTCGCCGAGATCGTCGCGAACGGCGAGCTCGCGGCCGACTACATCACGGTCGAGTCCGAGTTCTCGGCCCTCTCGGCTTGCGAGGGCGCGGTCGCGGCCGGCTCGCGTGCGTACTCGGCCACGACCTCGCAGGGTCTGGCCCTGATGTTCGAGGTCTGCTTCAACATGGCCGGCCTGCGCCTGCCGCTCGTGATGACCATCGCGAACCGAGCGCTGGGGGCGCCGCTCTCGATCTGGAACGACCAGCAGGACTCGATCTCGCTCCGCGACTCGGGGTGGCTCCAGTTCTACGCCGAGGACAACCAGGAGGCGGTCGACCTCCACTATATCGGCTACCGGGTCGCCGAGGACCACCGCGTCCTCCTGCCCGCGATGGTCTGCTTCGACGGCTTCATCCTGTCACACACGTACGAACCCGTGGACATGCTCTCCCAGGAGCAGGTGGACGCGTTCCTGCCGCCGTTCGTCCCGAAGTTCATGCTCGACGCGAAGGCCCCGGTCTCGATGGGGATGTACGCGACTCCCGACTACTACCTCGAGTTCCGATACGAGACGGACCAGGCCCAGAAGCGGGCGATCGACGTGATCCGCGAGGTCGGGTGCGAGTTCGGCGAGCAGTTCGGCCGCGACTACTCGGCCCTGATCGAGTCGTATCGGATGGAGGACGCCGAGACCGCGATCGTGGCCTTGGGCTCGATCTGCGGCACGACCAAGGACGCGATCGACGAGATGCGCGAGGAGGGGCGGAAGGTCGGGCTGGTCCGCATCCGCTGCTTCCGTCCGTTCCCGGCGGAGGACTTGAAGGCCGCGCTCGCTGGCGTCGAGCGCGTGGCCGTGCTCGACAAGAACGTCGTGCTCGGCGCGGGAGGGTCAACGGCCCGCGGCGCGATGGCGCTCGAGGTGAAGGACGCGCTCTACGGGGAGTCTATTCCGGTGCTCGACTACATCATCGGCCTCGGCGGCCGCGACGTCCGGCTCGAGGACATCAAGAAGGTCGTCGCGCTCTGCGAGCAGGGCGAAGGGGACCGGTTCTACGGCCTCCGCACGGAGGTGCTCTAGATGGCGATCGGCAAGACGTGCGAACTCTTCGAGTGCGGCCACCGCGCCTGCGGGGGTTGCGGCGCCGCGCTCGCCGGCCGGCTCCTGTTGAAGGCGGCCGGCGAGGAGACGATCGTGGTCTCGTCCACGGGCTGCATGGAGGTCTTCTCGACCCCCTACCCCGAGACGGCGTGGCGGGTCCCCTGGATCCACTCGCTCTTCGAGAACGCCTCGGCCGTGGCGTCGGGGATCGAGTCCGCGCTCAAGCAGCAGGGCCGGAAGGAGAAGGTGGTCGTGGTCGCCGGCGACGGCGCGACCCTCGACATCGGGGTGCTCTGCATCTCGGGCGCATTCGAGCGGGGCCACGACATCACGTACATCTGCTACGACAACGAGGCCTACATGAACACGGGGATTCAGCGCTCGGGCGCGACTCCGTACGATGCCTCGACCACGACGAGCCCGGCGGGGAAGGTCTCGATGGGCAACCGGCGGCCGAAGAAGGACATGCCCCGGATCCTCGCGGCCCATGGCTCGCCGTATGTGGCGACGGCCTCGATCGCGTACCCGGCCGACTTCATGCAGAAGGTGGAGAAGGCCATGAACACCGAGGGGCCGACGTACGTCCAGGTGCACGCGCCCTGCTGCACCGGCTGGGGCTTCGACGGCTCGCAGACCCTCGCGATCGGCAAGCTCGCGATCGAGACCGGGCTCTGGGTCAACTACGAGATGGTCGACGGCGAGGTGACGAAGGCCAAGAAGGTCGTCAAGAAGCCGGTCGAGGAGTACCTGAAGGAGCAGAAGCGTTTCCGCCACCTCTTCAAGCCGACGCTCCAGGTCGAGGAGATCGCGAAGATCCAGGCGATCGCGGACCGGAACTTCGAGCGGTTCGGGACCGAGATCAAACTCCCGCCCAAGAAGGACGCGGTCGTGGAGTAGCGATCCCGGGCAGAAGGCGACTCCCTTTTTACAGGATAGCCGGGAATCATCGGTCTTCTATCCTCCCGGCGACGTCCCCCGGCATATCCTGGTCCTCCCGCGACGTTTTTCCTCCGCTCCCCGTCGTCCGGTCGCGGGAGGCCTTACGAGTACGAAGATAGAGGTCGGCAGAAAACGAAACCGCTTCCAGTCGAGCAGGTCCCGAATCTCCCGCGGGCGATCCGCCCGCGGGCCGCGATTCCAGTTTGCCTCGGGTGCGGACGAAATTCCCGACCTGCTCGAACACGGAGATCGATCGAATGCCGAAGAAGGGCCAGCTCGCGTTAAAGGTCATTCTTACCGGGACAGAAGCGATTATCTCCAACCGTGAGAAACCCATTTCCATCTCTGGTCGGGGGCCGCCCCGACCGGTTTGCGGACTGAATAATACCGTGAAACCCGGGCGATGACAGTGTCGAGGAAAAGATGAACGGCCGACCCGCGGGCAGGCTGGTGGGGCTGCTGATGGACGGCGACCGAACGGGAGCGGTGGATGAAGCGAGGAAGCTCGTCGAGGCCGGGGTCCGGAAAGAGGAGATCGTCTCCGGCGGCCTCGAAGTCGCGATGAAGGGGCTGGAATCGAAGTGCACCCTCGAGGAGTTCAACCTGCTCGAGATCATGATTGCAGGCCGGGCGGTCATGGACGTGATGAGATTCCTGTACCCGGCGGGCACGAACCAGCCCTCGACCAAGGGCACCGTGGTGATCGCGACCCCGGAGGGCGATGTGCACGACCTGGGAAAAAATATCCTCAGGTTCGTCCTCGTGGCCGAAGGGTACCGGGTCGTCGACTGCGGCCGCGACTGCCCCATCGCAACCCTTGCCGACGCGGCGCGCGACGAGGGAGCCCGTGCCGTCTGCGTCAGCGGCCTGATCACCTCGGTGATCCCGGTCGTACGGCAGCTACGTGGCAGCCTCGCCTCCCGGGGGCTCGACGGGGTCGGGATCATCGCGGGAGAGGCCGCGCTGAAACAGGCCGCCCCGGAGGATCTCGATGTGGACTGTGTCTGCGACTCGGCGTTCGATGCGGCAAACTGGCTCGATGCGACCCGGGAGAGGAGGACATGAACAGCATCCAGCGTATCACCGCGGCCCTGAACGGGGAATCGCCCGACCGGGTGCCGGTGATCGCACAGGTCTTCGGCCGGGCCGCGAGCGAGGGCGGCGCGGGACTCGGGGCGTACCTGAGGGACGGGAAGACCCTTGCCCGGTGTCAGATCGCGGCGCTCGAACGATACGGGTACGATGCCGTCTTTGCCCTGATGGACACGTCCGTGGAGACGGAGGCCGCGGGGTCCGTGCTCACGTATTACAAAGACCGGTACCCGGTCGTGGGCACGTACGCCCTTCCCGACGCCCGGCACCTCGACCGGCTCCGGCAGCCGGATCCCGAGAGGGACGGCCGGATGCCGGAACTGCTCCGGGCGGCCGGAATCCTGCGTGAAGAGGTGGGCGACGAGACGCTCGTGGTCGGGTGCGTGCTCGGCCCTCTCACCATCACCACCCAGCTGCTGGGAATGGAGAAGGCACTGTACCTCGCCGTCGACGAACCGGGCCTGTTCGGGGATGTTCTCGACTTCGCCACGGGCGTCGCGACCGCGTTCGGGAGAGCCCAGCTCGATGCGGGCGTCCACCTTCCGGTGGTCTTCGATCCCTCCGCGTCTCCGGCCGCCATCCCCCCGCAGGTCTTCCGGGAGATCGAACTTCCACGGCTCCGGGAGCTCTTCTCCGCGCTCAAGGCAGCCGGATCGGCCGCAAACTGGCTCCACATCGCCGGGCCTTCCGCCTCGATTTTGCCGATGTTCCCCGAGGCCGGGGTGGAGATCGCGAACTTCGATTATCCCATCAACGCAGGCACCGCGATGAACGCCCTCCCGGAGACCTGTCTCGACGGAAATATCAAGCCCCTCTCGTTTGTCACGGCGCCGATAGAGTCGATCGCCCTCGAAGCAAGCGCCCTGCTCGATGCGTTCTCGAGCCGGGGGAGGTTCATCCTCTCCTCGGGCTGCGAGATCCCGCTGGAAGCAGAGGCGGAGAACATCGCCGCCATGGTCGGTGCAGTCCAGGTAAGCGGGTGACCCGTGCCGGTCGTAAGGGTTCGTGCGGATCACCGGACAGCAGAGATCGCGTTCGCCCCCGGGCAGTCCCTGCGTGAGATCCTCGAAACGGCCGCGATCCCGATCCGTATCGGCTGCAACGGCAACGGGTCGTGCGGCCTCTGCCGCGTCCGGATCACCACCGGCAGCGTGCCTGATCCATCGCCCCAGGAGTTCTTTCTCCTCGGCGGCGACGACCGGGAGTCGGGGGTCCGGCTCGCCTGCTACGTCCGGCCCGGAAACGATCTCTCGATCGAGATCGCCGGGCTGGCCTCGCACCCCGCGTGGAGAAACCTCCCGGACTCGGATGAAGGAGTAGAGACCGCAACGGCGACCGCTTCGAGCTCCGCCGCCCAGGGGCGCGCGGGTATGTACGGCGTGGCGATCGACCTCGGGACCACGCAGATCAGCATCTCGCTCCTCGACCTCGGTACCGGGAGAAGGCTTGCGGGCCGGTACGGGACGAATCCCCAGGCGACCCTCGGCACCGATGTGATGACGCGGCTGGTGGCGGCGACCCGCTCGGCGGAGACTGCGGACCGCCTCTGCAACAGGGTCATTCGCGCCATCGGCGACGGGATCGCCGACTTCGCCTCCCTGGACGGGATCGACCTCTCCCGCGTGTCCCGTCTCGCCCTGGTGGGGAACACGGCGATGCTCGCGCTCCTCTCGGGAAGGAACTACGCCCTCCTCGTCCGGCCCGAGACGTGGATGGGGACCGTTGACTGGCTCCCCGTGGCCCCGGACGGTCTGGCCTCTGCCTGGGGGGTACCGGCGGGGGAGATCCGGGTCACACCTCCGCTCGCCGGGTTCGTCGGTTCGGATCTCCTCGCTGGAGTGCTGGCAACCGGAAT
>JADGNL010000198.1 GCA_017883495.1 Methanomicrobiales archaeon
ACGCGGTAGGCGTTCGCAAGGACCGAAGAGTTCGAGATCAGGCCCGCGATCAGCACGGTCTCGAGGATCTCCTCTCGCGATGCACCCATCTTGAGCGCGGCCTGCATGTGGTAGCCCGTGCAGTGGACGCACTTGAGCGCCGCGCCCACGGCGAGGCAGGTCAGCTCGATCTGCTTGGGGTCGAGGGCCGATGTCTTGGTGACCGCATCCTTGTAGAGCAGGTGCGAGACCAGCACCTCGGGCCGTTCGGCCATTCGCTGAAAGATCAGCGGGATCTTGCCGTACTCCTGCTCGATCGCCTTCATCCATCCGGCACAGGCCTCGTCCGTACCGGCCTCCACGATCCGCGACAGCTCCTCTTCGAACGTCATGTCCAGGGTCTCCGAAAAGAGAGGACGGCCGCAACCCGAGCGGGCTAGACGACGATGTCCGTCTCCGAGGATGGTTTGATCCTCACGAGGATATAATCGCGCATCCGCGACGGAAGCACGTCCGCGATCCGGCCGATTGTCACGCCCTCCTCGACCTCGGCCGACCGGATCCGGTCGGCGAACTCTTCGTACGGGAGCTTCACCCTGAGGCCCGCGATCTGGACCGTGATCGGGGTAGGGCTCGTCACCTCGAGCACCTCGGGGACCTGCTCCTGGATCACGGCCATCAGCCGCGGTGGCGATGCCGAGAGCGGGTCCTTCGCGATCTCTTCGCGCCGCAGGTCGAGGACGCGGACGATCTCGGCCACGATCGCGTCGAGCCGCGCGATCTCGTCGGCCTCCTTGGTCCGGTGCATGAACCGGCCGACATCGCCTACATACCCGGCGACGGGCGGATCGATCGCCTTCCGCAGGACGGCCGTGTCGGGCCTGCCCGTCAGGATGATCGGGACATCGATCCCCCGGCGGAGGGCTTCCATCTTCTCGACGATGCAGTGCTCGAAGTTGCCGAGGAGGAAGACCGCGCAGTCGTGCTCGTTGATGATCTCGCGCTCCTCGGCCGAGGTCTGGGCGACCCGCTTGCCGTAGCCCCGCGCTAGGCCGATCATGTTCGACTTCGCCCCGAGCCGGCGGACGTATTCGGCGATGTCGCAAGCGGGATGGGGCAGGTGGTGGATCGAGAGGGACGGGGTCACGATCGCGACCTCGGTCCCGACGAGCGGCGAGAGCTGGACCTCGCCGCCGATGGGCTTGCCAATTCGTTCGATCAGGGGAATGTCGTCGCGCGGCACCAGGCAGAGAAGCACGACCTCGGTCGCGAGCACGTGCTTCTGAATCACGTATCCGCCAAGGTCCGCGATCAGGTCCACGATCTCGTCATGCCGGTAAACCCCGCCCTTGTACGTGATCGGCACGAGGATCATGGCGCCGTCTCCCCCATCTTCGCGAAGAGCGCCCTGATTCGCGCCTGCAGGTCGTCGGGCAACGTATTCTCGCTCGAGGCGAGCCAGAACCGGCCGTTCTCGTACTTGTGCTCGCGGACGCGGAAGCCCTCGGGCGCGATCGAGAGCAGGGCGTAGATCAGGTCGCGGACGAGTCCCTCCGTGGGGTCGGAGACGACCATGTCGGCGAGGTCGCGGTCAACCGGGAGATCCGGCTGGTCCGCGATCTCGACCGTCCAGCGGTCGGGCTGCTCGACCCGGTTCTTGCCGTAACGCGTCCAGAGTTTGTCGAGCAGGGCAGCGAGGTGCGTCTCCTCGTTGATCCCGAGCTTCACCTTCCCCGGCTCGAAGGTCACGTCGGCGAAGTCGCGGAGCCGGACCAGCGGTGGCAATCGGCCGAGCTTCCCCACGGCGATGAAGAGCGGGTACTCGGGGTCGATCGCGATGTGGAGCTTCGACACCGCCTTTGCGAGCGTATGGTCGAGCAGCACGTCGTTCGCGATGTCGATGTAGGCCCGGACCGCCCCTGCCTCGGGAGTCTCGACGACGAAGTGGTCGAGGGGCACGGCTCACTCCTTCCTGACGAAGCCCGAGGCGAGCAGAGCCGAGCCGACCGCGCCGATGTACTGCGAGTACCGGGGCACCACGATCTCGGTCTGGAGGAGCTCGCCCATCGCATAGACGAGCCCGCTGATCAGTGAGGTTCCGCCGACCATGATCACCGGCTCGCGGATGTCGACCTCCTGGAGCTGCTGCTCGTAGACCTGCTCAGCGACCGAATGGCAGGCCGCTGCCGCCACATCCTCGGGAGTGTTGCCGGCCGCGAGCGCGTTCACGAGCGACTGGGTGCCGAAGACGATGCAGTAGGAGTTCATGGGCACGTTCTTTCCCATGCCCTTCATCGCGAGCGGACCGAGCTCGGTGATGTCGATCCCGAGCCGTTTCGCGGTCATCTCGAGGAACCGACCCGACGCGCCAGCGCAGATCCCGCCCATGGTGAAGACGCCCGGGATCCCGTCCTGGACCGTGATCGCCTTGTTGTCCATGCCGCCGATGTCGATCACGGTCGCAAAGCCGTGCTGCCGGTCGGCGAGGTAGACCGCCCCCTTGGAGTTGACGGTCAGCTCCTCCTGGATCAGGTCCGCGCCGATCGCGTTCCCGAGCAGGAAGCGGCCGTATCCGGTCACCCCGACGGCCTCGATCTCGGACCGGCGGATTCCGGACTCCTCGAGCGCGAGCGCGATCACCTCGTCGGCCGACTGCTGGACCTGGGTCGTCGGGCGCCAGCCGGTCCCGATCACCTCGTTGTCCTTCATGATGACGGCCTTCGTGGTCGCCGAGCCCGAGTCGAGACCCATGGTGAGTCCCTCCTGTCGTTCGCGGGCCAGCAGGGCGCGGCGGCGGGCGATGGTGACCAGCGCCTCCATCCGGGTCAGCAGCGTGCCCGAGGTCGTCCGCTCGGTGAACGAGTACGAGACGACGGGCAGGCGCGACTGCTCGTGGATGTACCGGCGCAGCTCGTTCCGGACGATCGCGGCCTCCGCACAACGGAAGCAGGTCGCGATGAAGACCGCGTCGGCCTCGGCCCGGCCCGCCACGAGCGCCTCGGCGCGGGCGATCATCAGCTTGAGGTCGGCCGAGTGGACGTCGAGGCCGAACCCCTTCCCGGCGGACCGGACGTCGGCGAGGGTCACATCGGGGTAGAAGACCTCGGCCTCGACCTGCCGGGCGGCCTCGTAGATCTCGGGCATCACCCCCGAATACTCGGCGCCGCAGCCAAGCAGGGCGATGCGGACGGGAGCGGTCATGCGGGGACACCCCCGGGCAGGCCCGAGAGGAACTCCTTGATCGCCGCGACGAACCGGATACCCTCCTCGTCGGAGTGCGGGTAGTCGAGCTCGAGGAGCGGGATCTCGCGCCGGCGAAGCAGGAACCGGACAAGCTCGTTGGTGCGGGCGCAGCCCATGCAGCCGAACGCGAGATCGGCATCGCGGACGATGATGCCCGCGTCGGCCTCCTCGATCTGCGGACCGTAGAGCGACATCCGTCCTCGGACGCCCGAGGGCACCTCGACGGCGGCGTATCGGAGTCCCTTCTTCGGGTCCTCGGGCGTGATCTGGAGGGGGGGCGAATCGAGCCCGGGCGTCTGGACCCGCTCGCGGACGGCCAGGGCCGAACCGAGCGGCCGGTGCCCGAAGCGGGAGACGAGGTCGGAGAGGATCAGGCTCGTGCCCGGATAGATAAATACCTTGGCCATTTCAGGACTCCTCGATGATGGCGGAGAGGCGCTCGGGTGAGAGCGGCTCCTCCTCTCTCTTCGGCTTTGCGCGGAGCAGGTCCGCCTTCTTCGGGTCGCGAAGGGCCCGAAGGCCCGACGAGACGTACCGGACGAGCCGCATCTCGTTCTCGTGGCCGTAGAAACCGGGCCGTGCCCCGCCGAGATTCGCACGGCAGCGCCGCTCGTCCCCTGGCGGGAATCCCCGGTCCTTGACGAAGATCCGGTCCGGGTCGAACTTCCGAATCTCGGCGACCAGACGGTCGACCTCAGCCTCCGCGCCGGCGATAACGAGACCGAAGCAGGTCTCCTTGATCTGGACCGCGGGCGCGATCTCGTAGGCGCGAAGTGCGAGGTCGGCGGCGGTCAGCTCGGGGGAGTCGACGAAGACGTACTTCGCGACGGTGCCGGGACCGACGCCGGCGTGGGTGGGTGCGCTGCCCGCGGCGGCCGCCTCGCTCACGGCCGCGCCTCTCGAATGTACACGATCTTTCCTTCCTTCATCCGTCTCAGCTTTTCGATATCGATCACTTCCCCGATCAGGTTCGTTCCGTCGAACGGTTCGGAGGTGGGGCCGAACTCGGGGCTCGTCGAGAGACGGATCCCGACCATGCCCCGCCCCTTGCGGGCGTCGTTGGTGATCGCGATCGCGTTCGCCGGGCTCTCGCCGACCGGCGGATTCTCGGGGTGCAGCCGGACGTCGGTCGGGACCTTCGGCTTGAAGAGGAAGACATCCTCGAACGAGAAGAAGAACGGCAGCGTGCCGATCGCATGATATTTGAGCCCGGTGATCCGGCGGAAGACGGCGACCGAGTCGGGGGCCACGCGCTCGTCGAGCCGGATGTCGACCACGTCCGAGAGCGGGACCGTCGTGACCGAGACCGCGCCGGCCGCGAGCACCTCGAGCGTGGTCCCGGGTGTCTGGCCGATCACGACCCGCTCCCCCTCCGTCCGATCGACCGTGAACGCGATGGAGCGGTCGGCCGCAAGGCGAGTGGCGATCTCGAGCGGAAGGCCGAGCAGGTCGAACCGCGCCGGTTCGCAGACGACGGAGAGCCGATCGCCCTCCCGCGCGAGCTTCACGAGCTCGAGCCCGTGACCGACCCGGCCGACGATGGTGTGAAACGGCGAAGACGGGACGTCCTCGCGGTAGATGTAGAGGCAGCCGCTCCGGGCGCCCGCGGTTCGTGCCGTCACCGAACCCTCCCGCCGTCCCCTGGCCTCCTCGCTGGGAACGGTGGTTCCCACGAGCCGCTCTTCGGTGATGTGGGTCGATGCGGTCCGGGTCACCAGGAGCTCGCCGACCTCGAGTACAAGCAGCAGGTGCTCGACCGAGCTCGCGGTCGCAGTCTCGATCCTGCCTGCTCCGTAGCCCTCGGCTGTTATCCCGATCCGGGTCACGACCTCCATTCCGTCCTCGAGCACGAGCGAACGGTCGTTCGTCGTGAACGAGCGGCTGGTGTCGGCCCAGGAGAGAACGGGCTGGACCGCTTCGAGTTGGTCCTCTCCCGCGGCGCGGTCAACGACGGCTCGTCCCGCGACGACGGTGCCGACCACACCGCCGTCCTCACCAGCTCCGTAATCTGCAGTGTGCCGGGTCCGGGCGCAGATCAGATACGACCGTGCGGGGTCGTAGCCGCCGCACCCGAGGATCACGTCGCCCCGGCGGTACTGGTGAGTTCGCCGGGCCGGCGCGACTGCACTCGGAAATGGACCGAACGCGACCGAATTGCGGTCGGCCCAGCCGACTTTCGTCCCCGCGAGCACCGCTCCATCAGGGAGCCGGGCTTCGGGAGCGACCTCGATCGTCACCTCGCCCGCAGTCGTCAGAAGCCGGACGTTCGCCGTCGCGGCAGCTTCGGTCGTCGATGGGCGGATCACGGCGACGACGAAGCGACGGTCGAGGCCCTCGCAGAGGTCGCCGAGCGTGGCACCCGCCGGAAGCTCGCGATACGCGCCGTCGTGCTGGATGGTCGGCATCTCGACCTCAGGCGGGACTTCCGGCGGTCATCACCCGGCGCTCTTCGTCGGTGAGGTGTTCGAGGACCTCAGCGGTGGGGCCGATCTTGATGATCTTTCCGCCGCGCATCAGCGCGAGCCGGTCGCAGATATCGCGGACGAAGTCCATATCGTGCGAGACGACGATGA
>JADGNL010000199.1 GCA_017883495.1 Methanomicrobiales archaeon
ACTGCTCTCCTGACCTCCCCGCGCTGGGCCGCCCAGACCTGCTCGGCGATCGAGCGCGCGCCGTCCTCTCCGAGCTCGGCGAGGTCGGCGCAGACGACCCGCGCGAGCCGCCGGAGCGCTCCCTCCACCGTTCGCGGCCCCCCGTCGGGCGTATCGCAGGTGTAGTCGCCGGGGGCGATATGGCCGAGGGCGAGGTGGACGTCGCCGGACTGGGCGAAGTGCTCGGACGAGACCGGGGTCGGGATCCCGCCGAGCTCCACCGACCGGACGATCGCCGGGACCGTGGTCCTGAGCATTCCCGTATAGAGCAGGTAGCCCCGCTGGAGCCGGCCGAGATCGGTGAGACCGAGCAGGCGGTCGAACGCGCCGAGCGGAACGATATCAGCCGTGGTCGACCCCACGTCGAGGAGCACGGCGTCCGGGTGGGTCTCCCGCAGCCAGTCCGCGGACGCGAGCCAGTTCGCGGCCGCGAGGCAGGGGTCCGGGCCGTCGTGGAAGCGCCCGTCGGTCCCGTAGAACCGCGCCTCGGGGAAGACCGACCGGACCTGGCCGACGATGAACGCGATCCCCTCCGCCTTCGAGGCGAAGCAGTCGGCGAGCTCGCCCGACATCACGACGGCCGCCTCCTCCCCCGCGTATGGCCGAAGCAGGTCCGCGATGGGCGCGCCGGTCCAGAGCGGGCAGTAATGGACCTCGGACCCGCGCTCGTCCGCGACCTTGAGATTCGCGCCCCCGACGTCGATCCCGATCACTGCCGGGTCACCGAGCCGTCCGCCCCGTACCGCACGCGGCCCGAGAGATGGACCTCGCTCGGCCCCTCGCCCCGCGATGCGCGGACGAGGACGTCGGCGATCTCCTCCTCCATCACCGCGGCGATCCCGACGACCGAGGTCGTGACTCGCGGGTTCACGTCGACCACGTACGGCCGGTCCGCGAGCACGAGGTCGACCCCGGCGTAGCCCTGGCATCCCAGCACCTCGACGGCTTTTCGCGCGACCGCGAGGCACTCGTCGCGCCGCGGATGATCGATCGGCGTTTCGCCGCCGCGGTAGTGAAAGGCTCCGTCCGCATCGACCTCGATCGCCTGCCGGTTCAGGGCGAGGACGAGCGGCGGGTCGCCCGACCAGTATTCGCAGACGTCGCCGACGACGCGGGAGCCCACGAGAGAGACCGAGAGGTGCTCGCCCTCGATGTAGTCCTGGCCGAACTCGCCCTCCCCCGCGGGTCCGTCCGAGAGCCGCACGCCGAGCGCGCCGTAGCCCCGTACGGGCTTGACCACGCGCCGCCCCGTCGCCCGTTCGGCCGGCACGGGAATCTCGTGCTGCGCCAGGATCGCGGACGACCGCTGCTTGTTCGCGGCGACGGCGACGTTCATGGCGCCGCAGCCGACGTTGTGGCAGACCCCCTCGAGGGTCCGCGTGAACCCGGCAAGGAGGTTGTCGGGCGCGATCACGAGCCCGACGTCGCACCCGGGGGCAAGCCGCCGGATCTCCGCGTCGAGGTCGGCCGACGCCGGCATCACGACCTCGTACCCGATCGCCTCGAAGCTCGCTGTCAGCACGTCGCGCATCGCAGCCCCCTCGGCCGCGACCACCGGGTCGCCCGCGAGGGACGCGTACTCGGCGAGGAACGCCTTCATGCTGCATCCGTGCACGGTCATCCCTGATGAACCCGACGGCCGCTCGCAGAACCCTTTTTGCCGTCCCCCGCGCCACTACTGGTGCGATGAGGCCCCGCGTGCTCCTGACGAACGACGACGGCGTGAACTCGGTCGGCCTCTGGGCCGCGTACGACGCGCTCTCCCCGATCGCCGACGTGACCGTCGTCGCCCCGGCGACCCAGCAATCCGCGGTCGGTCGGTCGATCTCGATCTTCGAGCCCCTCCGGGTCGACGAGATCGTCCACAACGGGGTGCGGGCCTATGCAGTCGCAGGCAAGCCGACGGACGCGGTGATCATCGGGCTCTTCGCGCTCAAGCTCGCGCCCGACCTGATCGTCTCGGGGATCAACATCGGCGAGAACCTCTCGTTCGAGTCGATCATGACCTCGGGCACGGTCGGTGCCGCGCTCGAGGGCGCGAACCAGGGCGTGCGGGGGATCGCCGTCTCGCTCCAGGTCGAGGACCAGGGTGACAAGTTCGGCGACCCCCGGCAGTCGGCGCAGTCCTTCGCCGTGGCCGCGCGGGTGGTCCGGGACTGCTGCGAGCGGATCTTCGCGCGCGGATATCCGGCCGGCGCGGACGTGATCAACGTCAACGTCCCCGCGCGGCCGACGGGCGGGTACGAGTGCACACGTCTCGCAGAGAAGCTCTTCGCGACCGGGGTCGAGCGGCGGCTCGACCCGCGCGGGCGCCCCTACTACTGGATCGACGGCCCCATCATCGAGGATGCCGAGCCCGGTACGGACGTCCACGCGATCCGCGAGGGGCGGATCTCGGTCACGCCGCTCACGCTCGACTGCACCGCCCCGGCGGCCGCCCCGGCCCTCGCGGCCCTCTTCTCCGGCGAAGAGAGACTTATCCCCTGATCCGGCCAACCTCCCGTAGATGGGAGACGAGGCGACGAAACGGGCCGCCGGCCGCGCGGCGGCCGAGCTGGTCGAGGACGGGACGGCGATCGGGCTCGGCACGGGATCGACCGTGCGCTTTGCCATGGAACGCCTCGCCGAACGAATCCGCGACGGGCTCTCGATCGTCGGCGTCCCCACCTCGCACCAGACGGCGGCGCGGGCCCGCGCCCTCGGCATTCCGCTCGCGTCCCTCAACGACGTACCGCATCTTGCCGTCGCCATCGACGGCGCGGATCAGGTCGACCCGGCCCTCCGCCTGATCAAGGGGCGCGGGGCGGCCCAGACGCGCGAGAAGGCCGTCGCTGCCGCGGCCGACAGGCTCGTCATCGTGGTCGGCGAGGCGAAGCTCGCGGACCCGCTCTCGGCTCCGGTCCCGATCGAGGTGCTGCCGTTCGCCTGCGCGTTCGCCGCCGCGCGGCTCGCGGCTCTCGGCGGCTCGGGAAGCGTGCGGGAGGGTGTCTCCAAGGACGGGCCGGTCGTAACGGACAACGGCGGGTTCGTGATCGACTGGTCGTTCGGCCCGATCGGGGATCCCGAGGGGCTCGAGCAGGCCATCGAGGCGATCCCCGGCGTAATAGCCGCCGGGCTCTTTACCGGGTTCGCAGAAAAAACGGTGGTGATAGTGGGTGGCGACGGGGGCTGCCGCGTGGTCAGCCCCGGATCGTCGCGTCCTCGGACTGGGTGGTGATGGTGCGCAGGCGCTGCATGATGTCGCGCTGCTTCTCCGCCTCCGTCCGCTTCTCTTCCTCGATCGCGTCGACGATCTCGCCGATCGGGCGGGAGAGCCGGTAGATCTTGACCGGGCGCCCCTTGGACTCCGCCTTGGACTCCCGGCTCTCCACCCAACCCTCCTTGATCAGCCGGTGCATGGCGATCGAGACCTCGGGTTGGCGAAGATCGGTCCCTCGCTCGATCTCGCGCGAAGTCGCCTCGGGGATCGAGGCGAGGTAGACGAGCACCTTGGCGATGTTCCGTTTGATCCCCAGGCTCATGAGAAGTCCAGCGAACTCCTCCTCCTTCTGGGTGAAGACCATGATCTTTTCGGGCCGCATGTTTCGTCTCCGATATATTACAACACTTATTTTAGAAATTTCAATAAATTAAAGTTATCCATTTTGCCCTACCGGATCGCGTACCGGATCGTCTACAAGATCGCCTACCAGATCGCGATGTCCTTGATCACTTCGAAGACTTCGGCGTACTTGACGTTGATCTTGAACCCGTGGTACATGGCGCGCCCCTTGATCCCCTCGAGCCACCACGGGCCGTAGGTGTCGAGCTGGGTGCGGTGCGCCATGATCGAGTCGAGCTTCTGCGCGATGCAGTCCGAGATGTCGACGTAGTACTGGCCGTGGAACTGGTTCGGCGCGATCCCCCCGGGGATGGTCTGCTCGTACATGTAGACCGAGCAGTCGTTCTTGCGCGTGGTCGCGATCACGGCGTTCGTGACGGCCGCATGGTCCTGGTGCGAGTCGTTATTCGAATGGGTGTACACGACATCGGGCGCGTACCCGTTGAAGACCTGGTCGAACTGCCGGACGAGCTGGCGCGAGAAGACGAGCTCGTCGGGGACGATATCCATCACGACCAGGTCGGCGCCGAGGATCGCGGCCGCCTCCTCCGCCTCCGGGACCCGGTTCTCCTTCCGGTTCGGGACGGTCGCGACCACCATCAGCACCTCGTGGCCCCGCGCCGCGTACCGGGCGATCGTCCCGCCCATCCCGATCTCCAGATCGTCGGGGTGTGCGCCGAATGCAAGCACCTTCATGCCGGAAAAACCTCTGCGCGGCCTCCTGCACCCCGACGGGCGCCCGGACCGCATGCTTCGAGATCGTTGGGGCGGAGGCGCGATAAAGCTATATCGTACGAAGAGCGGAGTGGCCCGGCGGGTGAGTTTATTACCGGTTTTGGCGAATACTGATGAAACGGCCGGAGGAGGCCCCACCAGTTGCAAATTGGGACGAGGGACGAGTACGAGTATTATCTCGAGGCCGACAGAGCCTCGCTGGAGATGACGCGGCAACGCCCGCGCCTCTTCGGCGACGAGATCTGGCGGTTTCAACGGCTGCTCCGGAAGATCGAGTACTACGAGATGCGTCCTCCCTCTCCACTCATCAGGCTGTACCTGACCTACCTGGGGCTCCGGTATCATCGGCTCTCGATGCTTCTGGGCTTCTCGATACCGACGCAGATCTTCGGCCCGGGTCTCTCGATCGCGCACCGCGGCACGATCGTCGTAAACTCCTGCGCCCGCGTGGGTGCGAACTGCCGGCTCCACGTCTGCGTCAATATCGGCTGCCAGGCCGGGACCGACGACCAGGCACCCGTGATCGGCGACAATGTCTACATCGGCCCGGGCACGATGATCTTCGGCCCGATACGGATCGCAGACAACGTCGTGATCGGTGCGAACTCGGTGGTGAACCGGTCGTTCGAGGAGCCCGGGATCACGATCGCGGGCGCTCCGGCCAGGAAGATCAGCGACCGCGGCAGCGAGTGTCTGTTCGTGCACGGCACCGAGATGGCGGGACGCAGACGTGAGCGCTGACACGGTGGCCATTCCGGAGGTCGGGGCAACAACTCCTCCCCCGGCCCGCCCGAACTTCTCGAGTGACGTGCTGAAGCTCGTGACGGGCACGACGTTTGCCCAGATCCTCGTCATCGCCGCCTCGCCGCTGCTGACGAGACTCTTCCTGCCCGAGGCCTTCGGGCTGCTCGCGATCTTCACCTCGATCACGAAGGTGCTCGGCGTGGTCTCGTGCATGCGGTACGAGTTCGCGATCATGCTCCCCGACGACGAGCGGGACGCGGTCAACCTGCTCGCGCTCTGTGTCGCGATCGTGACCGGGATCTCGCTCCTCGCCCTCCCGTTCTTCATCGTCTTCGAGCCTGTCTTCGTCTCGGCCCTGAACGCGCCGGGGCTCGCCGGCCACCTCTGGCTCGTCTCGCCGTTCGTCTTCGTCACGGGCCTCTTCATCGCGCTCAACTACTGGAACTCCCGGACGCGCCGGTACGGCCGGCTCTCCGTGGCCCGGATCCTCTCGTCCGTCGCCATCACGGGCGGGCAGCTCGGCGCGGGCGCGGCAGGGATCGCGACGGGCGGCGCCCTGATCGCGACGAGCGCGCTCGGGCAGGCCGTGGGGACGGCCGTCCTGGGCATCCAGATCCTCCACGACGACCGCCGGCGGTTCGCGAATCACCTCTCGCTCGCCCGCGTCAGGGCCGTGCTCGTGCGGTACAGGCGGTTCCCGCTGTACGACTCCTGGTCGGGTCTCCTGAACGTCTCGTCCTGGCAGCTCCCGTCCCTGCTCCTTCCGGTCTTCTTCTCCCCCGTCCAGGTCGGGTATTACGCCCTCGCCTACCGGCTGATCGTGCTCCCCATGGACCTCGTCGGGAGCGCGATCCAGCAGGTCTTCTTCCAGCGCGCCTCCAACGCCGAGCGGGACGGGGACCTCGCCAATCTCACCGAGTCCGTCTTCACGGTCCTGCTCCGGATCGGGCTCTTCCCCATGCTGACCCTCGCCCTGATCGGCGAGGAACTCTTCAGCGTCGTCTTCGGCACCGCCTGGGCCGAGGCCGGCCTCTACACGCAGCTCCTGGCGGTCTGGGCCGTGGTCTGGTTCATCTCCTCCCCGCTCTCGACCATCTACATGGTCCAGGAGAAGCAGACCTTCGGCCTCCAGGTCAACATCGCGAACTTCGTCACGCGGCTCGCGGCGATCGTCGCGGGCGGGATGCTCGGGTCGGCCCGGCTCGCGATCCTCTTCTTCGGCGTCTCCGGGATCGGGGTCTACGGCTTCCTCTGCATCCGCCTGCTCATGTTCTCGGGCATCGCCATGCGCCGGACCGTCCGGCTCGTCGCCGACGCGCTCCTGCCGTTCCTCCCCGTCGGCGCGGCCCTGCTCGCGCTGAAACTGATCGGCACGCCGGTCCTGATTCACCTGGCCCTTGCCGTACTCGCGAACGCGCTCTACTACCTCTACCTGCTCAGGACAGATGCGCAGTTCAAGGAGATCCTCGCCGGGTTCGGCATACCCGGGATGCGATGAACGCTTCGCGTCCCGGGAACACGCATATGAGAAAGAACGATAGCGAGGGATGGATTTGAACCATCGGTCTACGGGTTATGAGCCCGTCGGGATCTCCTGACTACCCTACCTCGCTTCGGGGATTAACGTGGGGTGGTTCGCGGTATATATCTATCCGTCGGGCCCGCGGAGACGCGCCAGCAGCCATAAATATCCGTACCGCACGCCTCCTCTCCATGGACGATGAACTCGCCCGCCTGCGGGAGCGGCGGATGCAGGAGATGCTCGCGGCGACAGAGGCGCCTCCGGCCCCGGCGGCGGCCGTGCTGACCGCGACGGGCCAGAACCTCGAGGCCCTGACGAGGACCTACCCCTATCTCGCTGTCGACTGCTGGGCCCCGTGGTGCGGCCCCTGTCGCCGCGTGGGACCCGTGGTCGAGGCCCTTTCGGCTGAGTTCGCGGGCCGGATCGCCTTCGCCAAGCTCAACACGGACGAGCACCCGCAGGTCGCGCGGCGGTACGGCATCTCGGCCATCCCGACCATCCTCCTCTTCCGGTCCGGCGGCCTCGCCGGGCAGATCACGGGCGCGTACCCGATCGACGCGATGCGCGCCGAGCTCCTCCGGAGGTTCGGGCTCCGGTAAAAAAAGTTACGGGCCGGGCTCGGCTCCCGGTGCGGGCAGCCTCGTCGAGAGCCGGAGTGCCTGCACCGCGAGGATCACGATGGCCGAGAGCGGGAGCGCGAACACGAGCGGATCGATCACGGTCCACGGAGCCCCGAGCACGGTCGGCACGCCGAAGAGCGCCTGCGAGATCCCGATCGGCTTCGCCTCGGCCGCGTGCACGAAGACCGTCCAGAGGAGCCAGACGGACGCTCCCGTGAGGAAGCTCGCCTTCGCGGCGATCGGGTCCGGCCGCTCCGTGAGCACCCCGACCGCGAAGATCGGCAGGAAGGCCGAGGCGCAGAGGCCCATGAACATCGCCGTCGCGCGGGCGATGATCGACTCGGGCATCAGGAACGCGAGCCCGACCGAGGCGACCATCATGACCACGCAGCCGACCTGGTTCGCCCTGACCGAGTGGGCGCAGGCGCGTCCGCGGCTCCAGACGTCGCAGACGAGGGCCGAGCCCATCGCGTGGAAGAGCGAAGAGAGGGTCGACATCGCGGCCGCGAGCAGGGTCAGCATGAAGACCACGATGAAGAGGTCCGGCATCGCCTGGTTGATGAAGAGCGGGATGATCGCGTCGACGTTGCCGCCGGCGGCCGCGACCGCGATCTGGCCCGAGGTCTGCTGGAACCAGACGTTCGTCAGCGCACCGACCGTGAACGCGACCCCGGTCATCATCAGCAGGAACGGACCCCCGATGGCCACGGCCCGGTTGAGCGTCCGGTCGTCCCCCGCGCACATGAAGCGGACCACGAGCTGGGGCTGGGCCAGCACGCCGATCCCGACGCCGAGCACGAGGGTCGTGATGAGGGTGTACCAGATCGGCGAACCGAGCGAGGGCATGGACGTCCACCCGGTCATGCCCTGCGACGCGAGAGTCGCGGGCACGAGCGGCGTCATCGCGTCGAGCGCGGCGTTCGCCGTGGTGACTCCCCCGAGGTAGACGTACGTGAGTATGAGGAGGACGGTCATTCCGACGAGCATGACCAGCCCCTGGAACGCGTCCGTGTACATCACGGCGATCAGCCCGCCGTAGACGACGTAGAGGGCGACGATCAGCGCGAAGCCGAGCAACGACGTCGTGTACGAGATGCCGAGGGTGGTCTGGATGAACCGGGCGCCGCCGATCAGGATCGCGGCCGTGTACAGCGGCATGCCCGCGATGATCACCAGGCCGGTCCCGTACTGCATGAAGGGGGAGTTGTACCGCTTGCCCATCAGGTCCGGGAAGGTGACCGCGCCGAGCTTCTGCCCGAGCCGGCGCGTCGGCTTCCCGAAGACCGCGAACGCGATCAGGATGCCGAGGCCGATGTTCAGCACGGTCAGCCAGATCAGGCCCATGCCGAGGTTCGCGGCCTGGCCGCCGAACCCGATGATCGCGGAGGTCGAGATGAAGGTCGCGCCGTACGAGAGGGCGATGACGGCCGGGTGCCGTTTCCGGCCGGCGAGCAGGTAGTCCTCGCTGGTCTTGGTCTGCCGGTACCCGAGGTAGCCGAGGGCGACCGTGATCGCGAGGTAGGCGGCCGTCGCGAGCGCGAGCGTCAGGGTGTCAACTGCCATTTCCCTCGCCCCGGTAGCCGTAGTAGAGTCCGTACACGATACACGCAAGCGTAAAGCCGATGGCGAGGCCGTAGCCAAGCACGATCTGGGGGTCGCTGATGGCGAACATGAGTCATATCACCGAAAGGATGGCGAGAGATACCCGGAGGTGTTCTGTCAGAAACGATGCGGGGGAACCGGCGCGCTGGCGGGTTCCCTAGCTAAAGAAGAATGCGACGAGGATGGAGGACGCCGATGAATAACGAGAGGAGGAGCGCACCATCCGGGATACCTTGCAGAAATATTCGCAGGGCGAGAGAAAAACCTTCCGCGTCCCTGCCGGGTCAGCTTTTAGCCGGCAGAACCCGAACCTGAATGCAATGCCCGGCGCCTACGACGACCTTCACGGCACGCTCCAGCTGACCCTGCTCCAGCGGCTCGGCTGGACCGCGCTCCGGCCGCTGCAGGAGGAGACCTGCCGCGCGGCCGCGACAGGCGCGGACCTCCTCGTGATCGCGCCGACGGCGGGGGGCAAGACCGAGGCCGCGATGATCCCGGTCGTGGACCGCGCCCTGAAAGAGGGCGCGGCCGGCGTCTACTGCATCTACCTCTCGCCGCTCAAGGCCCTGATCAACGACCAGCTCGACCGGATCGAGGGGCTCTGCCTCCCCGGCCGGCTCTCGGCCGCCGCGTTTCACGGCGACATTCCGCCCTCGGAGCGGCGCCGCGACCCCGATGACGAGCCCCACGTCCTCCTGATCACGCCGGAGTCGCTCGAGATCCTGCTCCACGACCACGCGTCGGCGCGGCGGTTCGGGCCGCTCCGGTACGTCGTGATCGACGAGGTGCACGCGTTCGTGGGCACGGACCGCGGCGTCCAGGTACGGGCCATGCTCGACCGGCTCGACCGCGCCGCCAGCCGGCCCGTGCAGCGGATCGGGCTCTCGGCCACGGTCGGCAACCCCGCGGACGTGCTCGCCTGGCTATCGGGCCCGGGACGGCGGCAGGAGCTCGTCCAGCTCCCGTCGCCGAAGACCCCGCGGAAGTTCTCCTTCGCCATCGAACCGGACGAGCAGGGAAGGGCCGATGCGATCGTCCGGCTGGTCCGGGGCCGCCGCGCGCTCGTCTTCGCCTCGTCCCGGAGCCAGGTGGAGCGGCTCTCGACCCTGCTCGACGGGCGCGTCCCCGCCCTCTACTGCCACCACTCCTCGGTCTCGCCGGCCGTGCGGCAGGCGGCCGAGCACGCCGCGAAGGCGGGCGAGCCGTTCTGCATCGCCTGCACCTCGACCCTCGAGCTGGGGATCGACATCGGCGACCTCGACCTCGTGGTCCAGCTCGGCCCGCCGGCCTCGGTGGCCTCGTTCCTCCAGCGGCTCGGCCGGACCGGCCGCCGCGGCCTGCCGCCGCGGTTAGCGTTCGTCCTCCCGCACCCCCGCGACCTCGTGCTCGCGCTCGGGGCGGTCGAAGCGGCCGTACGGGGCGAGGCCGAGCCGGTCGCGCCGCCCTCGCGGCCGTACCACGTGCTGGCCCAGCAGCTCCTGTTCGCGCTGGCGAAAGCGCGGCGGGGACGGCGGGCCGTGCTGCTCGACGAGGTGGGCTCGCTCGGGCCGTTCCGCGCGCTCCCGGCGGACGAGGTCGCGCTCGTGCTCGACCACCTCATCGCCGAGGGCTTTGCCGCGGCCGACGGCGACCTGCTGATGCTGGGCCCGGCCGCCGAGACCGTCTTCGGCGGCGCGCACCGGCAGGAGCTCTTCAGCGTCCTCCGCGGCGGGCGCGACTACCGGGCGGTCACGCCCGACGGCGAGGAGGTCGGGCGGCTCGACGCCCGCTTCGCGAAGTCCGACGCACCGGGCGCCTTCTCCCTCGGGGGAAAGGGCTGGAACGTGGTCGGCCGCGACGACGCCCACGGCCTCCTGATCGTCGAGCCGGGGATGGCCGGAGTCGGCGGTTCGCGCAAGGCCTTCTGGTCGGGCGAACGCGGCGGGGCGAGCCCGCTGGTGGCGGCGTCCGCGCTCCGGCTCATCGCGGCCCGCGCGACCTCGCTCCCGCTCGACGACGCCGCACGGAAGGCGCTCGACGCCGCCCTCGCGGAGATCCCCGGCGGGATCGAACCCGTGGGCGTCACGGTCGTCGAGCGCTGGGAAGGGCCGTTGCCTG
>JADGNL010000200.1 GCA_017883495.1 Methanomicrobiales archaeon
GCCCCTCCCAGAGGTGGATCGGGACCACCGACCAGGGGATCAGCAGCCACTCGTCAACCGTGAACTCCTCGACGTACCCGGGTGCGAGGCTGTATCCTCCTCCCTCGGGGCCGTAGACCGCGACGTAATAGTCGCCATCCTGCGGAACGGTGTAGTTGAAGCGCGCCACCTCGTAGACCGGCTGGGGCGTGAACGGTTCGTACGAGGGCTTCCCGGGGGGAGACCCCGGAATGACCATCGCGCCCGACCCCGCCGGCACCTCGACGAAGGGAGGTACGTTGCCGGAAGGAGCAATACCGGGCCCGATGATCACGAGATCCGGGACCATCGAGGCCGGTCCGGGGACCTGCAGGGACCCGTACAGGCGCTGCCCGCTCTTCAGAGGGAACCGGTAGTACTGGGCCTCCCCGCTCTCGTGGAGCTCGGTGTAGAGGACGTAGGACTTTGCGGGATCGGGGATCAGGGTCGCATTGGCGATCTCCTCGTTCGACCCGACGCCGAGCGGTGCATGCGCCGAGACGATGTCGGTCACGGCCCCGAGCAGCACGGCAAGAAGAAGGGCCAGGACCACCGGTCCGCAAAAGTCCCAGTGCCCTGAGGACATGCACTGTGCTTGTTCCTATGGGTATTTGGTTGTTTTCGAGCAACCGGAAGGAGAGAGGCAGGCGGATCCGTGAGCATGCCGCCTTGGAAGGAGCCGCCCTCCCCGGGGGCGAGCGTCCCTTCGGCGGGGCCGTTCGGCCACGGGGGGATGCCCCTGTCACTCCCGGCCGTGATACGCGAGCCGGTTCAGCAGGAACGGAGTGAGAAGGACGATCGCGATCACGACCCAGATCGTGGCGAAGAACCAGAGCAGGGACTCGCGCGCCGGGTCGTAGAACCGGACGCGGACCTCGCGGGTCGATTGCCAGGAGAGCTTCGTCCCCCCGTCGGGCAGGGCCGTGACGTTCGCGCCCTGCGAGTACCCGCCGAGGATCGGGTTCGTGACGCTGTACCCGGCCGGCACGGTCACGTTCGCGCGGTAGGCGCGGTCGTAGCCCTGCTGGAGCTGTGAGTCTTTGATCTCGCCGTCGAAGGAGAGGGTGTAGTTCCCCCTGGGAAACGAGATCACCGAGCCGCCGAGGTCCTCGTACGGCACCTCGGTCCCGTTCGGCGCCACGAGCCGGATGCCCGAGACCACGGCCGGGATCTGCTCTCCGAGCACCCCGGGCTCGGCAAAGACGTGGGCGTCGGCCAGCTCGATATCGACTACGGCCGTGTACGCCGTCCCGTTCTCCTCGATCCGGTAGTCCGCGGCCGGGATGGCCGCGGCCAGGACCGGGATCAGAAGGAGAGCGCAGAGAGCAGCGAGGAGAGGTCCGCGTCGATCTCGATGGGAGGCTCGCACTGTGCAATCACCGTCTCGGGGTCTTTCAGCAGGTGGCCGGTCACGACGCAGACGATCCGCTCGTCCCGGTCGATCGCGCCCTCCTCGACGAGGCGCTTGATCCCGGCGACCGAGGCGGCCGAGGCCGGCTCGACCCCGATCCCTTCCTTGCGCGCAAGGTCGCGCTGCATGGCCAGGATCTCGGCATCGGTCACGGTCGTCGCGGTCCCGCCGGTCTGCCTGATCGCTGTCAGCGCCTTCTCGGCGTTGACCGGGGCGCCGATCCGGATCGCGGTCGCGACCGTCTCGGGACAGGGCTCGGGCACGACCACGGGGAGGTTCTCCCAGACGGCCCGTGCGATCGGGGCCGAGCCGGCGGCCTGGACCCCGGTCATCATGGGCAGGCGGTCGATGAAGCCGAGCGCAAGGAGCTCGTTGAGCCCCTTGTGCACGGCCGAGATGTTCCCCGCGTTCCCGACGGGGAGGACGATCCGGTCGGGGACGGCGCCGAGCTGGTCGACCGCCTCGAACCCGATCGTCTTCTGCCCCTCGAGCCGAAACGGGTTGACCGAGTTGAGGAGGTAGAGCCCGTGCGAGAGGCAGAGCTCGTGGACCATCTCGAGGGCGCGGTCGAAGTTGCCGCGGACCGAGATGACGCGCGCGCCGTGCATGAGGGCCTGCGCGATCTTGCCGAGAGCGACCTTGCCCGTGGGCAACAGCACGACGGCCGGGATCCCGGCCTTCGCCGCGTACTGCGCGAGGCTCGCGGAGGTGTTCCCGGTCGAGGCGCAGGCGACCGAGGTCATGCCGAGCTCGAGGGCCATCGAGACCCCCACGGTCATGCCGCGGTCCTTGAACGAGCCCGACGGGTTCATTCCCTCGTGCTTGGCGTAGAGGTGAGGCAGGCCGAGCTCGGCCCCGATCCGGTCGAGGCGGTAGAGCGGGGTCCCGCCCTCCTGGAGCGTGACCGGGTCGCCGGCCACGGGAAGGAGCTCGCGGTAGCGCCAGACCGAGAGGGGCCGGCGGCGCCAGCGGGACCGGTCGATCTGAAGCTCGTCGAGATCGTACTCGACCGCGAGCAAATGCCCGCACCGGCTGCAGGTGTAGATGATCTGGTCGGCCGGGTATGCCGCGGCGCAGTGGACGCAGACGAGGCGGTACATGCAGGAGATCGTGTGTGCCCAACAGGCATGAGTTCATCGTTCGCCTAGGAACGCGCTGCGAGCCAGAAGAAGGTCCAGAGAACGCAGAAGAGGAAGACCGAGACCTCGGTCATGGTAGCGGCGGACATGTCGCTCCAGAAGGTGAGGAGGACGCAGCCCCACATGGCCCCCCCGAGCGCGGTGGCGAAGACACGCGGGCGGAAATCGGAGCCGCCGGTGCGGAGCCTTCCGCGGACACGTCGGCCCGAGAGGGGGTAGAGCCAGGCGATCCCGCCGGGGGTGCACGAGTCCTCGGCGAGGTGGAGGAGGGAGCCGGCCCCGAAGCCGAGCACGCCGAGCGCGAGGAACGCGGGAGCAGACCACCCGAGCAGGCGGAGGGCGATGGCGAGGTAGAGCCCGGTGAGCGCAGTGATCAGGACCACGCCGAGGAGGGAGTGGAGGACGCCGCGATGGCCGGCCTTGAGCTGTCCGCGCGAGAAGAACCAGAAGACGCCGGCCGCCGGGTAGTACTCGCCGTAGCGGATCAGGTATCCGAAGACCGGCAGGACCCCGGCGGCCACGTCCGCAAGGCGGCGCGTAACGCCCTTCAGGCCCGGCACGCGCGTATGGAAGATCGCGGCGTCGGTCGCGTCCGCGTCGGGGGCGAGCGAGCCCACGAAGAGGCCGAAGAGGACGACCGCAAGCTCGGCCGGCGCGAGGAGCGCGACGTGGGGCGCGAGGAGGAGTCCTCCCGAGAAGAGGGTGATCAGGACGTGCTGGTCGCCGCGCAGAGAGCTCACCCGCCTGCCGGATCGGGTCCGGCCCGGGCCGCCGCGATCGCTGCGGGCTCGAGGTCCGCGATCAGGAGCCCGGGTCCCTCGCCGGCCTCCACCAGGACCTCCCCCTCGGGGTCGGCCGCGAGCGAGCCCCCGCAGTAGGCCTCCACGGGGGTAGTGCCCGCCGCGTACGAAACGCCCGCGACGTAGAGCCGGTTGTCGAGGGCGCGGGCGCGGAGGAAGAGACGCCAGTGGCGGAGGCGGGCGCAGGGCCACGCGGCCGGCACGAGCACCGCGTCCGCGCCGAGGGCCCGGTACGCGGCAAAGACCGCGGGGAACCGGAGGTCGTAGCAGATCGCGAGGCCGAGGGAGAGCCCGCCGCAGTCGAAGAGGGCCGGGCCCGGGCCGGGCACGTAGCAGGCCTCCTCGCCGCCGATGGCGAAGAGGTGCTGCTTGGCGTAGACCGCGCCGATCGCCCCGCCCGCGTCGACCGCGAGGGCCGTGTTCCGAACCCCGTCCCCGGCCGACTCGCGGATGGAGCAGACGAAGGCTATCGCGTGCCGCCGCGCGATCGCTCGCAGCGCCTGTGTCAGCGGCCCGCCCACGGGCTCGGCGCCGGCGACGGACTCCGGGTTCCAGCCGAAGAGCGCCTGCTCGGGAAAGACCGCGAGGTCGGCACCGGCGTCCGCCGCCCGCGCCGCGGCCTCGTCGACCGCGACGAGGTTCGCCCCCGGGTCCTCCCACGCGGGGAGGAGCTGGGCCAGCGCGATCCTCACACCCCACCCGCCAGGAGCGGGAACGCGATCCGGAGGCCGCCGATCACGAACTCGACGGCGATCGCGATCAGCAGGATACCCATGATCCGGTTCACGGCCCGGAACTCGCGCTGGCCGATCCGGGAGACGATCCAGTCCGAGTGGGCCATCATCAGGTGCGTGGCCAGCGACGTCACCACGATCGAGACGAGGACCACGCCGTAGGCCCAGAGCCCGAGGTCCCGCGCCTGGTCCATCAGCACGATCACGGTCGTGATCGCGCCGGGTCCCGCGATCATCGGGATCGC
>JADGNL010000201.1 GCA_017883495.1 Methanomicrobiales archaeon
ATCCCTACCGGGTGACGGCGGCCCCGGGATGTCACGCGCCGCCCCTGCCTGCACCGATGCCGGGATGCCGCCGAATCTCCCGATCGATGATACGGTCAGGCACGCAGTCGGGGAAGCACCGTCACCCGCCCCCGAGCGCTGTCGTCACGGGCGCGAGCGGCGCGGGCCAGCCCGTCAGGCCTTCGCCGGCGGCCCCGACGAACGCGTCGGCGAACTCCCGCGCCGCTGCCGGGTGCGGCGCTCCGTCGGGGACCGTCACCGCGTACTCGATCGTTCTCCCGGTACGTTCGGTCCCGATCGTCGAAAAGCGCTGGAACCCCAGATGGACGGTCGCGTTCCGGTACGCGTCGGCATGCGCCGCCGAGCCGAGGTTGATCGTCGGTGGCAACCGGATGTACCGGAGCCCTCGTCCTTCGGCCACGGAGCGGTACTCGAATGCATAGTCGATCCCGCCCGCCTCGAGGAGCGACAAAAGGAAGACCGAGCCATCGCGGATGACGACCTTCCCCCCGGCCGCGGGGCGGACGACCTCGGGCAGACGCACCTCGAGACCGCTCCCGTTCGCCGACGGCGCGAGCAAAGGCGAAAGGTGATTGCCGAGGACCGATTCGAAGACGGGTGCGTCCGCCTCGTGCTCGGCGAGCAGGAGGACGAGCATGGCTCTGTACCCGGCCGCGTCAAGCATCGGGTTCGCGATCCCGAGCCGGACATCGGGCCGGGCGAGGACTTCGGCCCAGTTCGCCTCCCCGATCTCGCCGGCGTACCGACTCGTGTTCGTGTACGCGATCACCATCTCGGTCGTGCCGAAGGTCGTGTACGAAGACGTGCGGCCGACCATCAGGTCCGGGATCAGGGAGGCGTCGGCAACAGCGACGACGTCGACCGACCGATTCAGGTCGGTCACCTGCCGGATCGCCTGGATCGAGCCATGTCCCTCGACCCGGACGTCGATCTCCGGGTGGGCCGCCTCGTACTCGGCCTCGAACCCGGCAAGCGGATCCACGAGCGAGCCCGCGACCATGACCGAGACCGGTGTCTTCGCCGGTGGTGTGGCCGTACACCCCGCCCCGAAGACGAGGAGCGCGAGCACGGCGAACGCGGCGACGTACCGCTTCAACGGATCTCGACCCGGTCCACCCACTTCACCCACCCCGAGCCCTCGGTGATGACGGGTGAGCCCGCCGGGTCCAGGACTGCGATCCGGAACGGCCCGCCCTGCTCCTTCGAGAGCGGCGTCCCATTCTGTTCGTACATCAGTACCGGTACGAGCGCCGGGGGGTTCGCGAGCTCCTTCAGCTCGGGCGAGAAGACGACGAAGCCCTCCCCGTCCACCCGGTCCCGGTCCAGGACCCACATATACCCGTCGGGCGCGTGGACCCGCATCGTCTGGTTCGGACCCATCCCGCCAACCTGCTCGGCGAGGGTGCTGAGCGCGACGCCCTTGATCCGGTACGGGCCCATCAGGATCCCGGTCGTCGAGACCGCGCCGCCGACGCCAGAGACCGACGGGAGCGCGAGCACTCCCGCGTAGTCGAGCGTGACGTTCGTCGTCCCGTTCAGGACCAGGGTCGCGTTCGGTACGGGCGATATACTCGGCGACGGCGTCCCCGTGCAGCCCGCGGCCATGACAGCGGCCAGGACGGCGAGGGCGACCGCGAGGGCACGGTGCACCTCACCGCCTCCGCAGGAACAGGGCTCCGGCGAGCCCGGCGAGGACGGCCGGGACGAGCCCCGCCGCCTTCGTGGTAGACGGCGTCGGCTCTGTCGTGGGGGTCGCGTTCGAGGCCTGGAGCGACTTGACGGGTGCATGCCGATCCCCGCGGAACCCGCCGCGGTAGAGCCGGACCTCCGAGACCCACTTGACGGAGATGCCCGAGGTGGAGGGTAAGAGGTCGTTGTAGAAGTACTGGGCGTTCTCCGGGAGGGCGGAGCGCATGTCCTCGTTGCCGAAGACGTGGAGGCCCCCCGGGTTCGTCGAGGTGTCCGCGAAGAAGACGAGCCGCATGCCCGTGTAGAAGTCGGGCGGGTACCCGGTCCCCTGGAGCTCGCCCGTTGCCGCGTCGGCGCCGTTGAACCAGGTGACCACGAGCGGCCCCTGCCGCGCCGGCGGATGGACAAGGGTCTCGTAGCCGTAGACGACGTTGTAGCCGTCGGCGGCCGCGACCATCGCCTCGTCGCCGGGCCTGAGCCCGCCGACGAGGCCGCAGATCTCCTTGACGTCCGTCCCCTTTACGGCCCCGCGGTCCTTGAGGTTGACCGTCTCGTTCGGGTCCCACTTGTCGCCCTCGAAGACGGGGCCCTGGTGATAGTAGTGGGTGACCCCGTCGCCGAGCACGGGCAGGTGTGTCTCGAGCCAGCGGTAGTCGACGGTCGTCGTGTTCAGGACGGTCGTGCCGTCGGGCCCAAACTCGGTCACGGTGAGCGAGGTGGTCGGGTCGGCAAGGGCCGGCGCGGCCGTGAGGGCGAGCAGAACGAGGAGGGCGGCCGTGACGACGGCCGCCGTGTGGCGCGGGTGTTGTCGGGTCAGCGGGATCACCTCATGTAAAGAACGGATCGAACAGGCGCGCGACCGCCTTCATGAATGCCCAGAACGCACCGAGCGGGGA
>JADGNL010000202.1 GCA_017883495.1 Methanomicrobiales archaeon
GCGTCCGGCTCCTATCGGCGACGGGCCCGGCCGTCCTCGCCATCGCGGCGGCGGCCGACCGCGTCCGGGCCGCTCGTGCGGGCGAGGCGGTCACCTACGTCCGGAACCAGAACCTGAACGTCACGAACCTCTGCGTGAACCGGTGCGGCTTCTGCGGCTTCTCGCGGCGCGAGGGCGACCCCGATGCCTTCCTTCTCTCGCTCGACGACGTGCGGGCGTCGGCTCAGCTCGCGCACGCGCGCGGGGTGACCGAGATCTGCACCGTCTCGGGCCTCGCACCGCACTTCACGGGCGAGACCTACGGCGCGATCCTCGAGACCTGCCGCGAGGGCGCGCCCGGCGTGCATCTCCACGCGGGCAACCCGCAGGAGATCGCGTACGGCGCTGCCCGGAGCGGGTGGAGCACGGCCGAGCAGCTGGCGCTCCTTCGCGATGCCGGACTCGGCTCGCTCTGCGGGACGGCGGCCGAGATCCTGGTGGACTCCGTGCGGCGACGGATCTGCCCGGGCAAGATTTCGACGGCCGAGTGGGCCCGGATCATCGCCGAGGCCCACCGGACGGGCGTCCCCTCGACCGCGACGATCATGTACGGCACGGGAGAGTCGGCCGCTGATCGCATCGAGCACCTCGGGGTCCTGCGCGAGATCCAGGACGCGACCGGCGGCTTCACCGAGTTCGTGCCGCTCTCGTTCATCCACCTCCGCACCCCGCTCTACCGTGCGGGCCTCGCGCCGGCCGGTGCCACGGGGCGCGAGGACGTGCTGATGACCGCGGTCGCCCGGCTCTTCCTCGACAACATCCGCCACGTCCAGGCGTCGTGGGTCAAGGTCGGGCCGAAACTCGCGGGCTTCATGCTCCTCGCCGGCGCCGACGACCTCGGCGGCACCCTGTACGAGGAGCACATCACGAGCGCGGCAGGCGGCAGCGGCGAGGGGTACCTCGACCCCGCGGAAATGGGGCGGCTCGCGGCCGACCTCGGGCGCCCGCTCGTCGAGCGGACCACGCTCTACGAGCGGATCTCCTGAGGACCGGCCGCGGGCCGGAGCAGCAGGAGCACGACGAGCGCGGCCGCAACGAGCGCGAGGTCGAGCCAGGCGAGGAGGCGGATGGCCCCGAGCAGGGCCTCCGGCGGCGCGACTGCGACAGGGACGCCGCCCAGGACGAGGCCGAAGACCGCCGCCGACGAGCCGAGCGCGAGGGTCTGGCCCACGAGGCGCATGCTCTCCTCCGCGCTGGAGGCGAGGGCGTACTGCTCCCGCCCGATCGGCGCGAGGACGATCCGGACCAGGGGCGCGGCAAAGAGGGCCGGACCCGCTCCGATCAACACCAGGATCGCGAGGACCGTTGCAAGCGGCGTCCCGGGTCCGAGCAGCGCGAGCAGGGCGAGGGCCCCGCCGGAGACCACTGTCCCTACCGCCGCGACAGCCCGTGGCTCGAGGCGGTCCGCGGCCCGGCCGGCCGGGCGCGAGAGGAGAGCCATGACGACCGGGGAGACGACGAGCAGAAGGGACGCCGTCCGCGCGTTGTAGCCCACGATCTCCTGGAGGTAGAGGCTGAGCAGCAGGCCCGGGGCGAAGGTGCCCGCGTAGAAGACGAGCACGGCCAGGTTGCCGAGACCGAAACAGGGCCGCCGGAGAAGGGCAAGGTCGAGCAGGGGCACCGCCTGCCGCCGCTCATGGCGGACGAAGAGCGCGAGCCCGGCCGCTCCCGCCGCAGTGAGGAGCCCGCCCGTCCACGCGGGGAGGGTCGAGAGCCCGACCATCAGGGCGAGGAGCGAGCCGACCCAGAGCGCTGAACCGGCCCGGTCGAACCGCCGGTCCAGCGAGAGCGCGCATTCGACCTTCACCCGCCGGGCCGCGAACCACGTCACACCGGCGCCGATCACGACCACCGGGACGAAGAGCGCGCGCCACGAGACGAGGTCGGTCAGGACCCCGCCGGCGAGGGTACCGACGGCGAACCCGACCACCAGCATCGCCACGACGGTCCCGATGGCGTGTCCGCGCTCGTTCTCGGGCGAGACCAGGCTCGCGAATGCGAGCGAGGTCCCGAAGACCATTGCGCCGCCGACCCCGGTGGCGACCCGCGCCGCGATCAGGACCGGCCCCGAGGGGGCGAGCGCCGAGAGCGCCGCGGTGAGCGTGTAGATCCCGATGCCTATCGTGAAGAGGCGGCGGACCCCGAGGATGTCGCCGAGGCGGCCGAACGGAAGGAGAAACGCCCCGGCCGCGAGAAAGAAGACCGTGCCGACCCAGGCCAGATCGGCGGCGGAGAGAGAGAACTCGCGTCCGACCGCGGGCAGGGCCACCACGAGTCCCGAGACCATGAACGGCCCGAGCGAGGCCCCGAGCGCGACCGCGAGGAGGACCCGACGCCGCTCGGCCGGATCGACCGCCATCGCCGGCTAGCGCCGCCCGAGGTAGTCCGCGATCCGCTCCGCAGCCTCGCGCACGGCCGTCGCCGCGGTCTCATCGCTTTTGACCGCGCCGGCCGCGTACCCGTTTCCGATCACCGACCCGAGCGCGGTGAACTCGTGGGCCGAGAGGAACCCCTCGATCGTCTCGACTGTCCGGGTGCCGCCGGCATTCGCCTGGACCGCCACCGCGACCCCGCCGCGCCCGGCCAGCCGGCGGTGGTGGTAGAACGAGTAGGTCCGGTCGATGAAGTTCTTGGTCTGGCCGTTCACGTCGTAGTAGTACGTCGGCGAGCCGAGGACCGCGACCTCTGCCTCGAGCATGCGATCGGCGATCGCGTCCCAGTCGTCGTGGACCGTGCAGTAGTCCTCTTTCTGGCACCGCTCGCACCCGATGCACGGGCCGATGGTCCTCCCCGAGAGCGAGACGTACTCGGTCTCGATCCCGGCCTTCGCGACCTCGTCGAGCACGGCCCTGACCAGCGCTGCCGTGTTCCCGTCCTCGCGCATGGATCCCGAGATCCCCAGTACCTGCATGCGAGATGGATGACCGTTCTGGGTGATAAAGGGTGCCGCCGGGTTATCGCCACGTCCCGGGCGGACAGCGGAGCTCGAACCGCGCCCCGATCCCGAGCGTCCCGGTCTCGCGGATCTCGATCCCGGTGATCGAGAGGATCTGCGTCGTGAGGTAGAGCCCGAGGCCGGTGTTCTTCCCGTGTCCCTTCCAGAAGATCAGCTCCTTCTCGTCGCGGGGGATCCCGACGCCGTCGTCCTCGTACGCGACGACGAGGGCGTCGCCGTCTCTCCGCACCGAGACCCTGATTCGCGTCAAGGTCTCGCCGTACCGGATCGAGTTGTCCATCAGGTTCGAGAAGACCTTGCGGAGCAGGGGGTCGGCCAGCACCTCGACATCTCCGGCCTCGACATCGAGGCGGATGCCGTCGAGCTCGACCTCGTCAAGCGCCGCCCGGACGACCCCGTCCACTCGCTGCCACTCGGGGACCTGCATCCCGACACGCTCGTAATCGGCCGCGAACGAGAGGATCTCCTCCATGGCGCGGGTCGTCTCGCTGATCAGCCGGCGGTACCGTGCGCGCCGCTCGGGATCGGTCGTCCGTTCGGCCATGCGAAGGTACCCCTGGAGCCCCATCAGCCGGTTCCGCAGGTCGTGCCGGGTCACGTTCGAGATCAGGGCCAGTTTGTCGTTGGCCAGCCGAAGCGCCTGCTCGTGCCGGATGCGGTCCGTGATCTCGGTCGCGAGGTGGATAACCTTCTCGAGCCGTCCCTCCTCGTCGTAGATCGGGGTGCAGGAGACGAGGTATGTCCCGCCCACTGCATCGACCACCGTCTCGACCGTGCCCTCGGCCTCGCCCGCCTCGAAGAGCCGGCAGAAGGGGCAGCCATCGGGCGGGCCGGCGGACCCGTGAAAGATCCCGGCGCACCGCCGGCCGACCATCTCGTCGGCCGAGAGCCCGGCCGCCTGCTCGGCCGCCCGGTTCACGGCGAGGATCGTCTGGTCGGAACTCAGGATCATCACCGGCTGGCCGATCGTCTCGAAGATCGCCTTCCACTGCCGCCCGAGCTCCCGCAGTTCCTCCTCGAGCGCGAGCCGATCGGCGATATCGATGAACTGGGCCGCGATCCGCCCCGGCTCGAGCGAGAAAGCCCAGACCTCGTACGCCCCCTCGACCTGGTGGTCCCGGTACATGACGAGTTCGGCGTGCCAGGACTCGCCGCTCCGTGCCACCTCCCGGTAGCGTTCGGAAACCTCGGTCTCGCGCAGGCCCGGAAAGGCCTCGTCGATGGTCTGGCCGACGAGGGCCGCGTGGTCGATCCCGAGGATCCGGTCGGCCGCAGGATTTGCGCCGAGAAAGACGAGGTCATCGTCCTCCGCGAGCTCGTACAGGTGGATCCCCGTGGGAGATCCCTCGATGATCCGCCGGTTACGCGCTTCGGAGGCGCGCAGTTCCTCCTCGGCTCGCTGCCGGCGGACGGCCTGCCGGCACTTGTGGGCGAGCTCGGCGAACTGGGACTCGGGGTCGCCCCCCTTCTGAAGGTAGAAATCGACCCCGTACTCGATCGCCTCGATCACGACCTCCTCGCGCCC
>JADGNL010000003.1 GCA_017883495.1 Methanomicrobiales archaeon
CTCTCGTTCCCGTACGGCAAGGCTTCAGGCGGCAACGGAGCTATGATCGGGTACCTCTCGATGATCCTCGGCGCGACCCTCATCCTGTCCGAGAGGGTCACGCTGCTGCACGGCGCGCTGGTGCAGAAAGGTGGCCAGGCCTCCGCTCTGATCGGCCCGAGCGGCAGGGGGAAGACGACGGCCGCGCGGAGGATCGGCCCTCCGTGGCGGGCGATCTCCGACGATATGATCGCCGTCGTCAGGGGCTCCGACGGCACCTATCGCGCCCACGGCCTCCCGACGTGGAGCGCCTGGCTCGAGCCGAACGAAGACCGGGCCCTCGGCCGGTACGTCGACATCAACGAAGGGTATCCGCTCCGGGCGGTCTACCTCATCGAGCAGTCCGCGGACGACGCCGTCCTGCCCGTCTCGCTCTCCGAGGGGGTCGACGGCATCGTGGCGAGCTCGTTCGAGGTCTACTCGAGGTTCTGGCGCTCCTTCTCGTTCGAGGAGAAGCTGCGCCACAAGCGGCGGCTGCTGCTCGGGGCAAAGGAGATCCTGCTCGCGGTCGACCACGCGACCCTGCGGATCTCGAAGGAGGGGGAGTTCTGGCAGCTCATGGCGTGACGCCGTTGCCCGGGAGGAACGTGTCGGCGCCGAGCCCGCTCTCCGCCAGGAACCGCCGCAGGCACGCGTCCGGGCTCGGCCGATAGGGGCTCCCGGTCAGGGTGTAGGACAGGCCCGGGCAGCCGCCCCTGCAGTGCGGAATATAGTCGCACCCGCCGCACTCATCAAACCCCGCGAGCGGCAGGGTCTGCCGGGTTCGCAGCCGCTCCAGTTCGGGGTGGTTGTTCCAGACGTCCTCGAGGCCGTCGACAGTGATCCTCCCCAGCGCGATCCCCGGCAGGAGGGTGCAGGGGACGTAGACGCCATCGGCGCGCACGGCCAGCTTGGAGAAGACGCCCCCGCACGACGAGAGGCAACCCCCGGGGCAGTCTCCCGCGGCACCCCCCTCGGCCGTCTTTCGCACCATCTCCCGCCACATGCGAGCCTCGGCCAGAGGGCCAGCGGCCGCCTGGATCCTGCCGCCGTAGCGTTCGTTGAGCGACTCGAGGGTCGTCATCGCGAGCACCCGGTCCTCGACGGTGAGCGCGACTCCGTCGGCGTGGTCCCGGCAGAGCCCGAGGTACGATGCCGCGTTCGTGGAGAACGACGGCAGCCCCAGGCCGTCGAGGAGGAACCGGGCGATGTTCGGGAGGTCGCGGACGTTCCGGTGGTGGACGGTCACCCGCACGGCCACGGGCACCCCGTGCGCCTGCAATACCTCGATCGCGTGCACCGCCTTGCGGAAAGTCCCCGCGCCCCGGCAGCTCTCGTGGACGTCGGGAGTCGCGCCGTCGATGGAGACCTGGACGTGATTGCACCGGCGCGTCCCGGCCAGGAACGCGGCCATGTCCTCGGTGATAAGGGTCCCGTTCGAGAGGACGGAGTACCGCATGCGGTTCCGGACGATCCCCTCGATCAGCTCGGGAAGGTCCGCGCGGACGAACGGCTCCCCGCCGCCGAGGGTCACCTCCATCACGGAAGAGCGGCCGAGCTCGTCGAAGAACGCCAGCCACTCGTCCGTCGGGAGGTCCGCCGCGACATCGCCCTCGCTCGAGAAATGGTAGCAGTACTCGCAGCGGAGATTGCACCGGTTCGTGATGTCGATCTCGATCGCGCGCGGAGTCCTCATCACCCGGGGCATGGTCAGGATTCCAGGTACTCCGCGAACCCCATCCCGACCAGCTCTTCCACGAACGCCGAGACCTCCAGTTCGACCTCGTCGGGGACGTCCTCGAAGTGCTCGGCCACGAGGTCCGCAAAGTCTCGGACGGAGCGGCTTCCGTCCATTCTCTTCCGGATGAAGGCTCCCACCGGGTTCAGGCCGTACACGGCCCCCGTGTCGGGATTGAAGAGGAGGGCCCAGTCGTCGAGCTCCTCCCGGAAGACGGTGGAGGGATTCGCCACAACCCTGCATGCCGATGGCATAATCATTTATCTCTACACGGGGGGCAATAACCTGATCGAAGCGGCGTCCACGAGAGGCGCGAGCTCCGCGGGGCGTGCAATCACGGAGAGCACGATGCAGCAGGTACCGTCACGGCCGACTCTGCCGGAAGATACGCTGATCTATCTCGGGAGGAGCATGAACCCGACGTTCACGGACCTCGACCTGCTCGCGTACGACTCGCCGGGCGGCCCGGTCCACCCGGGGGACGTGATCGCCTTCAGGCGGCCGCACGGAGACCGCGTGATCGTCCACCGCGTGGTCTCGACCGACGGTACGGC
The DNA here is from genome assembly GCA_017883495.1 of Methanomicrobiales archaeon. Taxonomy (GTDB): domain Archaea; phylum Halobacteriota; class Methanomicrobia; order Methanomicrobiales; family Methanospirillaceae; genus UBA288. The sequence continues at coordinate 2,311 of JADGNL010000003.1, forward strand.
CATGAGGACGCAGGGGGACGGGAATGTCCTCCCCGACCCGTTCGTCGTCGAGCGGAGCTCGGTGATCGGCGTGATCCGCTCCCGGCAGCGGAACCGGACGACGGTGCCCGTCCACGGGGGACGACGGGGCCTCGCCCGCTTCCGGTACCTCGGGGAAAGACAACGAGCGATCCGGCTCTGCGTCCGGCTCACCGCGCCGTGGTATCGCCTGCTGGTCCGGCACAGGCTGATCAGCCGGTTCAGCACCGGATTCGTCTCATGGGAGATCCGGACCGATACGCGGACGGGAGGCGATAGATTGTGGTGCTTCGGGAGGCTGGCCGGGGTTCGCTCTCCGGACAGCCCCCGGTGGCGCCTCGTCGCCCCGTTTCCGGTCGTTATCGACGAGAGGTATCTGCCGGTGCCCGGACCCGGCCCGCGACTCCCTGCCGATGAAGGATGAGGCGCCGGGCGTCGGCTCGGGCGGGGGCGGTGTCTGCGAGCCCCGTGGTCACACCGGGCGGCACGGGCCGGCACGGGCCCGGAGAACGGCCGAATGGGGGCGGAGGGTCGTCGGCAGGGATTAGTTTGATACACCTTGACACACGAATACCATTATGGATGTATCGGCAAAGGGGGCCACCATGCCGCCGGTCTCGATCCTGCTTGCGCGCGAGGCCCAGGAGCGGATCATCGGCATCCTGGCGCCACACGGCGCTGTCCGGATCTCGCTCTTCGGTTCGCACGCGCGAGGCGACTCCCGGCCCGGGTCCGACCTCGACCTGCTCGTCCGGTTCGAGACGACCCCGTCCCTGTTCCGCCTGGCCGAGCTCGAGGAGCGGCTCGCGGACGGTCTCGGGGTGCCCGTCGATATCATCACCGAGCGATCGCTCGGTCCGTATACCCGGGAGTCCGTCCTCCGGGAGGCCAAGGTGATCTACGGATGACGAAGACCGACCTCGTTCACCTCCGCACCATCCTCGACGCCTGCGTGCTCCTGGACGGGGTCCGGGACCTGGTCGGCTCCGCCGCCGGCCTCCAGGCTCGCCCGAACGAACTGGCGAAGGCCGCGCGTCTCCTGACGGTGATAGGCGAAGCGGCCAGGAACATCACGCCCGCCTTCAAGGCCGTCCATGACGGAATACCGTGGCCCCGGATTGCCAGGATGCACGGCCGTCTCTCCAACTTCCACTTCGGCGTCGATTACGAGTCGGTCTGGGCCACACTCGAGCGAGACCTTCCTCCCCTGGAGGCGCAGGTCAGGGCAGCCCTCCCGATGGCCGATGCCTGGTGGGGCGGGGACAAGGGCCCGTCTCCCGGGAGTCTCTCCGGCCCGGGTTCCGTCCGCGTCGAACCATAAGGGCGCGGGGGGCCTTCCCCGATCCCCTTCGACTGCACGGTCCCACATCTGCGCCGCGAGCGGGGGCCGCACCCGCCGCCATCCCTTTTCTGCCGGTGAAGATCTTCCGGTCGTCGGCGCCCTGCCGCAATCCCCATGAAGGATGAACGTACAGGGCTCTGCGGCAGTCGTTCCCGCTCGCAGACCGGGCGCGGGGCGCTGCCATTCGTCCTGCGTCCTCGTCGCTCCTTCCGGACCGACGGCGGCCCCGGCCCTATGTCGACTCCGTGTCCCGGCGGCCGGGGCCGATCACCGAGACCACGAAGACGACGGTGACGGCGACGGCGAGAAGGAAGCTCAGGAGGAACCCCGCCGCGTACCCGGCGGCCACGATGACAATGCCCGTGACGAGGGGGCCGGCCGACTGGCCGATGTCCATGATCGAGGAGAGCGCCCCCATCGACGCCCCGATGCACTCCTTCTGCGCGACGTCCGCGACATAGGCGCTCGTGGCCACGGTCGAGATCGACATGCCCAGGCCGAAGAGGGAGCTCACGGCCAGGAGCACGGGAAACGACGATGCGAGCGGTATGACGCCGACAGCGCTCCCGATGATGACGAGGCCCGCCACGATCTGCACGCGCTTATCGACCCGGTCCGCGAGCCGACCGAAGAGGGGCTTTGTCGCGGCGATGACCAGGACCTGGACCGCGAAGATGATCCCGGTCTCGTACGCGCCGATCCCGCGGGAGGCGAGCAGGAGCGGGAGGAACGTCTCGAACGCACCGTAGGCGAAGTAGGTCGCCATGTCCACGAGGGCCGTTCCCCGCAGCCTGCGGTTGGCGAAGAACGTGACAAAGCTCTGGCGGAAGACGCCGAACGGGAGCACGTTGAGGGGCGCCGACCCCGTCTCGCGGTAGAGCAGGGTCAGGACGAAGACGGGGACGGCGGCCAGCGCCGCGACCAGGTAGACGGCCCGGTACTCGAGGAGCCCCGGGTACATCACGAAGTACGAGATGATGGCGCCGCCCGCGAGCGGAGCGATCGTCCGGCCGACGAGGGTCGCCGATGAGTACTGCCCGAGCATCTCCCCTTTCCGCGCCGGGAACCGCTCGGCGATGATCGCGGCGACGACCGGCCCGAGTATGGCCGTCGCCGTGCCGTGGAAGAACCGGACCGGGATCAGCCAGGCAGGGTCGCTGACGAGGAGATAGAGGAAGGGGGCGATCAGAAAGACCGCGCCGGACGCGACGAGCAGGCGCTTCCGGCCGAAGTGGTCCGAGACGACGCCCATCGGAAAGGAGAAGAGGATGCCGGCGAGGGGCGAGAAGACCGCGATAAGGCCGATGACGGCATCGTCCGCACCCATGGCCTGCGAGAAGAGGGGCAGGACCGGCGTCTTCGAGATGGTGGTGGAGAAGATTGCGAAGAAGCCGAGGAGGAAGAAGTAGTACATCATCCCGCGGGGAGGACCCGCCTGCAGACCTCTTCTGGCCGTATCCATGAGAATGCAGATCTGGTCCGGGGGGATACAAAAAAGGTATGGAGAGGGTCCCGCGAACGGGCTGCTTTCGCGTTCGGCCGTCCCGGGACGGCGCTCGATCCCTTCGCGCAGTTCGGCCTCGTCCCGCGCCCGCCCTTTCGAGCGGGACCCTCGCGCTCCGGGGGATGGGCGGAGCAGACCCCGCCCTCCTCCCCTTCACGGGCGAACTCGAGCTTCGGCGAAGCTCGAATCCGGCACGGAGCCGGGACCGTTCGCGCCGCTTCGCCGGAACACGCCTTGGAACGGCCCGGCGTCGACCATCCCGTTCTGCCAGGCGCACCTGCATGGCACATGCAGCGACAGTGATGATATCCACGGAGTTGAAATGCCTCGAATAACTCCCAAAAACCACACGATCCCAATTATATCAATGCAACAGTATCGGCATGTATATCTACTATTACTTCCATTTATTCTGAGAGGGAAGCCATGGAGATCGGCGTGCTCGGGACCGGCGCGATGGGTCAGAACCACGTCCGGGTCTACTCGGGGATGAAGAGAGTGGACTCGGTCCGGGTCTACGACCTGAACCGTGCGGCATCGCGGGAGCTCGCGGAGCGGACCGGCGCCATCGCCTGCGACTCGGCCGAGGAGCTCCTCCGGCGCGTGGACGCGGTCAGCATCTGCGTCCCGACGCCCCACCGCCACATCGCGGCCGAGGCCGCGCTCGAGCACGGAGTCCACATGCTTCTCGAGCGGCCGGGCTGCGAGACGGCGCGGGAGGCCCTGCAGCTGGCCGAAGCCGTCCCCGACGGCCTCGTCGTCGGCGTGGGCCAGGTCGAGCGGTTCAACCCGGTCGTGGCCGAGATCAAGCGAATCGTCCGCCACCCCCTCTACGTCGAGGCCATGCGGCACAACCCGGCCTCGCCCAGACTCACGGGCGCCTCGGTCGTCGAGGACCTGATGATCCACGACGTCGACGTGATGACCCATCTCTTCCCCGGCGCCCGGCCCCGGGTCTCGAGCAGCGGCACGCCCGACCTCTGCTCGGCCCTGATGCGCTACGGCGACGTCCCGGTCTACCTCTCGGCGAGCAGGAAGTCGTCGAAGAAGATCCGGTCGATTTACATCGAGGAGGAGGACCTGACGATCGAGGGCGACTACATGAACCAGGAGGTCACCGTGTACCGCCGGCCCGGGGCGTACGAATCGGTCGACGAGCGCTACGTCCAGGAGAACGTGACCGAGAAGGTGGTGATCAACCGCGTCGAGCCGCTGGGCCTCGAGCTCGCGACCTTCGTCGACTGCGTCCGCGACGGCCGGCCCTTCCCCGTCACGCTCGGGGAGGCCGCGGCCAACCTCGAGGTCTGCCGGCGGATCGCGTCGTGCTTCGCGACGAACCAGGTGCGGCCGTACCAGGCCGCGGCGGTCGGCCTCGCCAGGGGATGAGGAAGATGACAGGGTCAATTCTCGTATCAACGATCGCCATGCCCGCCGGGCTGCGGCGACGGTCTCGCGCGCCACGGACGGGAACCGCGACGCAGGGGCGGAAGAGAGCCGCGAACTCCTCGACCGCGAGGTCGGCGTCGCGGGCGATCGCGCGGTGCGTCCCCCGTCGGCGAGCGGTTGCGCGGTTCGGTCGTCTCCGGTTGACAGCGAGAGTTCTCAACCCGCCCGTGCAACGTCCTGCCCGCTGAGGCCGCCGGCTTCACGCCGGAGATCGCCCCGGTCCCGTCGGACTGTCTCTCCCGGGCCGGGGGCGGACGCAAAAGCCAAAACAATTTCCGCCGGCACGACGAACGAGCAGTATGTTCGAACGTATCTCGCGCAGTATCGAGCTCGTGAAGACGAGCTGGCGCATCCTGATGGAGGACAAAAAACTCCTCGCATTTCCGGTCCTGTCGGGGATCGTCATGCTGATCGTGATCGCCACGTTTCTCCTGCCGCTGATCTTCTCGCAGGCCCTGCTCGAGTCCGCGACCGGCTCGGTCATCGGCATCGTCCTCCTGTTCCTGTTCTACCTCGTCAGCTACTTTGTCGTGATCTTCTTCAATGTCGCCCTGATCAGCGTCGTCTACGCAAAACTGCAGGGGAGACCGATGACGATCGGGCAGGGGCTGGCCGCGGCCGGCGCGCACCTGGGCTCCATCCTCGCGTGGACGGTCGTGGCCGCCACGGTGGGCCTGGTGCTCAACCTGATCCAGGAGCGTACGGGGTTCGCCGGGCAGATCGCGGCGGGGCTTGTCGGCGGCGCCTGGTCGCTCGTCACCCTGTTCGTCATCCCGGGACTGATCTTCGAGCAGAAGGGCGTGGCCGATGCGATGAAGGGGTCGCTCGGGCTGGTGAAGAAGACCTGGGGCGAGAGCGCCGTCGGCAGCCTCTCCATCGGGCTGGTCTTCGTGGCTATCGGTGTCGTCGGGTTCCTCCTCGTGTTCGCCACCTTCCTGCTGAACAACCTCCTCGTCGTCTTCGCGGCCGTCGCTCTCTATATCGTGCTCGTCGCGGCCCTCGCCATCCTGGCCTCGGCGATGCAGGGGATCTTCGTGGTGGCACTGTACATCTACGCGACGACGGGCCAGGCGCCGGCCGCCTTCGACCGCGGACTGGTGGAAGGGGCGTTTGCTCCGGCCCGGAACGTCGGCGGGACCATCTGAATATTTTTTTCGGGTTTGCACCTGCCGGCGTGAGCGCGTCGGGGCCTCCTACGCGCAGAAACGGCAGTGGTCTGGAGAGCGAGCTCCCGGAGATGCCCGGCATCGGCGTGCTTCCGACTTCGCACCGTCCGAAGATTGCCGGCGGACGTCATGGACGTCCCGAGGCGACACCACCTCCACGCGGCCGCGCGGGCGGTACAGGGAGGAGAATAAGAGGCGAGCAACAGAAGAGTGATCATATGAGTGGGGATCGGCTGAGTTTCGGGATCGACGGGCTCGACAGGATGATGAACGGCGGCCTGATCAAAGGGAGCATCTGTGCGCTCATCGGCACGTTCGGCACGGGGAAGACCACGTTTGCGCTCCAGTTCGCCCACGAGGGACTTCTCCGGGGAGAGCGCGTCCTCTACATCAGCCTCGAGGAGCGCGAGGAGCGCATCTACGGGTACATCGAGAAGCGGGGCTGGGACCCGGCTCTGTACAACAACGGTGCCCTGACCGTATTGCGGCTCAATCCCGTTGATTTTAACATCGCGATCGATAATGTCAAGAACGAACTCTTCCCGCTGATCGACCAGTTACGACCGGGCCGGATCATCATCGACCCCATCTCGCTCTACGAGAGCCTCTTCGAGGTCGAAGGGACGCGAAGGATGGAGATCTTTCGGCTCACTGAGGAGCTCCGCGATCACCATTGCACGGTCCTCTTCACGAGCGAGACCGATAAACACGACCAGTACTCGAGCCGCCACAACCTGATCGAGTATCTCTCCGACGCGGTCATATTCCTCCGCTATATCAGGCCCACCGATATCAATGAGGTTCGTCTGGCATTGGAAGTGACAAAGGTGAGGGAGTCGGCGCACTCACGGGAGATCAAGCCGTACGAGATCCTCGGGGACCGGGTCCTCGTCCATACGGATGCAAATGTCTATTAATTTTTTTGGGGATCGTCCCTATCCGGCCACTGACTTCCCGCCCGAGTAGCGAGATTACCGAACGACACGGCATTCCCGAAGCTACACCGAGAACGAATCCGAACCGCCAATCCGACGGACCGAGGAAACAAGGAGCCGGAACGGAGGCCCGGGGCCGCGGGTGCATTTCCGTCCGATCACTCGGTTTTCGAGATCCGTGGGTTCAATCCTCATGGACCTCAACGAGGAGCGGATCACGGGGAGAAAGGGATCTGTCCATGGACGAGGGTTGAGCGTCCCCGTGATCCCTGGTATCCATAAAAATGTCCGTGTTGTATGCGTGCCATCCCGGTGGACGACGGGAGGAGTCCGGCCCCCTGGCCAGTCCGGGCGGCCGGGCCGATACGAGAGAAAGGAAGGGATGTTACGGGGCTGGAGGCAGGGCTTCATCGGAATCAACGACCACATCGACGAATGTCGTCAACTGGATGAACACGTCGGGGTCGAGCCCCTTCTCCATCGCGAGGAAGATCCCGGAGAAGTTCAACAGCCGCAGCTTGTTCGTGACAAAATGGACGAACTTGGTGATGTTCTGGGAGGAGATGTAGACCAGCATGGCGTTGATTGAGTCGAAGAGCAGGCAGATCTTCTCCCCCTCCACCTCCTTGAACATCTCGGTGACCGCAATTCCGATGTCGGTCAGGTTGCCA
>JADGNL010000203.1 GCA_017883495.1 Methanomicrobiales archaeon
AGACGTACTCGCCGAGACCGCGCCGGAGCCGCGCCTCCTGCGACGGGCAGGACGGGACCGTGATCACGACCTCGTCCGGCCGCTCCTCGATCGAGTAGCCCACGATGATCGCCCACGGGAAGAGCCGCAGCGTCTCGACGAAGCCGGCGAGGCCGGTCCCGGTGATCCCGAACCGCCGGCGGAGACCGCGTGCGGCCATGCCGGCCACGCGCCCCCAGACGCGCTCGTTCATGGCCTCGGCCGCCTCCTGGCCGGACGCCTCCGCTGTCTCGATGAACCAGAACGCGTCCACGACCCGGTAGTGCCAGAGGAGGAAGTCGAGGTACTCGCGCAGGTCGTCCGTCTCCATCACGTTCAGGCCGTTCCCCATCTAGCCATCTCCGTTAATCGGGGTCGGCGGCAGACTATTTATGGGATCGGGCCAGGCCCGGGCCGCCTGCGTGAGGCCGTGAAGATCTCCGGACGGGAGACCGATCACGGCAGCCTTCAGACCCTTCGACCCTTGCGGGATCCCGATCGAGGGACAGCCGATGGCCTGCTAACCTCTTTTCGCAGCGGTCGCCGCAGGTTCAACACCGATCCCGGGTCTCCCCGCGGGGCCCTCGCCGACCCCCACGGCCACCTCGCCCCAGGCCTTCGCGAGCAGGCGGCGGTAGTGGTGGCGGTCGGCATGCTCGGCCTCCCAGGCGCAGTCCGCGAGCCCGGCCCGGGCGTCCCGGACCACGTACCGGAGCGTCATCCCCGGAGCGACGTCCATGCCGGCGCGCCGGTAGGCCTCGACCGCGCCCCGCTCCGGGCACCGCCGCGTATACTGCACGGTGCTGATCCGGCGCGCGATCACCAGATCCTCGAGCGGGGCCGCGGCGAGCCCGTCGCAGTACCGGCCGTACAGCGCCCGGACTCCGTCGGCCACGGCGCGGAGCTCCGCGATCGACCGCGCCGCGCCCATCAGGGCGAGCGCCTCCTGCTGGAACCGCTGCACGTACGCCGGGCAGTCGCCCCGCCGGGCCATGATCCCCCGGACCTTCACCTCGCCGTCGTCGAGCCGGCCGTAGTACCAGGTGTATGCCCCGGTGCCGTCCTTCTGCGGCAGGAAGACAACCCAGTCGAAGGTCTCGACCTCGGTCAAGTACCCGCTCTCCGCCTCGACCGCGTCCTTCAGCGCGGCGATCGGCGAACCCTGTACGAAGATGCAGTCCGTGATCCCGTGGAGCACTGCGAACCCGAGCCGCTCGGCCGTCTCCTTCGCTTCGACCAGGACTTCGCGCGCCTGCCGGGTGATCGCCTCGTGCACGTCCACCCGGCCGAACTTCGCGTTCTTGTAGCCCGTGTACCCGAAGCAGGTCACGAGCATCCACTTGAGGACCGAGTCCACGCCCGCGATCGTCGGGTCGTCCCGCTTCGCGGCCTTGGTCTTGACCCGCATCTCGAGGAGCGGCTGAAGGCACCCGGCGAGGAAGCCGGGCCGTTCGGGGTGCTCCATCGTCTCGGGCGAGAGGTTGTGCTTCACGATGATCGAGGGGTAGAGCGAGGTGAAGTCGAGCTGGTAGACGCGTTCGTACACCCCCGGCGCGGGCTGGAACATCATGCCGCCCCGGTCCGCGGCCCGGAGCGCCGCGACGGCCCTGGTCCGCTCGACGTCGGTCTTCTGCCAGGGGACGGCGATCCCCTGCTCGAGCGCGGCGTAGACCTCGAGGGACGAGATCAGCGTACCCGGCGTGAAGCGCGCGGTCCGGTTCGGCGCAAGACCCGTGACCCGTGCCGCGACGATGACGCCGGCAAGGCCGCCCTCGCGGTAGGTGAAGGACTGCTCGGTATCGACCAGAAGCCGGCCGGCCGGGACCATCGCCCTCGGCTTGTGATACATCCGGCCGTACGAGAAGTACGAGCGCGAGTCGAGCGTGACGTACCGCCCCGTCCGCGAGAACGTGGCCGGGATCCCGTAGCCCTCGGCCTTTCCGACGAGCCGCTCGGTCCAGGCGTCCGCGTTCGGAAAGAGGAGCACGTCGGGGTCGATCGCCTCGACCAGGCCGAAGAGGTCGCCGAGCAGGGTCGGTTCGTCGCCGGCGAGGCGGCGGGCCCGGCCGTCGACCGTGACTGTGGCTCCGCTCACCCGTCCGGAGCGGACGGGGTCGCCGTCGATCGCGAGGTCCATCACGACCAGGTCCTTGCCGAGTGCAGGGGAGAACCGCTCCTCGCCCGGGTCGGTGCAGGGCCAGAGGCCGTGCTCGGCGAGGTGGCGCTGGTCCCGGCGGACGTCGACGTTGTAGCACTGCGCCCCGAACTCCGTCTGCCGGAGGATCGCGGTGGCTACCTCGCGGCCGGCCCCGACCCGCCAGCCCGGGCCCTCGCCGTGGATGGTCCGGACCGTGACCGGCTCCGCGCCGAACGCGGCGTCGAGCGCCTCGACGAGCTCCCAGTGGCGGACGGGGTCGGCGAGGGTGAAGAGGAACGAGGGAGGGCAGGGGGCCCGTTCGACTGCGCCGCCGGGGCCCCAGAGCGCGACCTCGTCACGTTCGACCGTTGTGTCGAGGATCCACATGGTCACCCCCAGCCGGCCTCGACCAGCGTGCGCTGGGCCGGCCGGCCCCGACGGGAGACCGCGCCCGGGGACGCACTCCGCGGGGGCGGGACGGCGCCGTAGAGGTAGACGGCCTGATCGGCCGTGCGGACGAGCGCCCGGAGCCCGCGATCGGCTCGTTCGGCATAGAGGAGGACGAGCGACGCCGACGCGAGCTCGCGGAGGGCCCGGCCGACGGCCCAGACCGTCTCCCGCTGCTCGTCCTCGAGCGCCGAGAAGAGCTCGGGGTCGTACTCGACGATCACGATCGTCTGGTGAGCCGCGCGAAGCGCCCCGAGCAGCTGGTGCACGGTCATGCAACTCTGGAGCGCGATTGCGGGGGGACGGCGGGGGAGGCGGTGGAGGACCCGGGACGAGACGCCGTAGAGGTAGAGGGTCATGAACCGGTCGAGCTCGGGCCGGGCGAGGAGGGCGAGCAGGGCCTCGGGCGGGGCGACGAGCGCCGTGTACCGGCCCTGCTCGAGGGCGACGCCCGGCGGGTCAAGCCAGAGCCGCACCGGGCCTCGCCTCCCTGACGGCCCGTGCGGGCGCGCCGCGCGGCCCGGGCCGGGGCCGGTGTTTGTCGGGGGCGGCCGGAGCCGGCGTCACCCCTGCGGTGCCGGAAGCCGCACGTTTATGCGTGCGGCCTCCCATGTAGTAGTGTGGTCCCGTCCGGCCGCCACGCTGGTACCGGGGATGGGTGGAGGGGCCACGTCCGTTTTCAGACGACATTACCATCACGCCCGAGGCGGGCCGCTGCCATGGTGACGACAAACGGCCGACAGGGTATTCGACGTCCGGCTATTTTGAAGGGAGCGCTCGCGGTGTGAAAGTGAACGGCGGAGAGGCTGCTCTGCAGATGCGGCGCTGATCGCGTCCGTCCCGGTCGTCCTCGAACGCGCTCACCACGTCCGGCACCAGCCGAAAGACGGAGGAGCCGGCGGTGGTTGAGCCGGCTCGACGCAGGCGCGATAACGAGCGATAGCCGTCACCGATGCGAGACGGCCCAGAGGTACAGCGACGCCACCGAGCCGTACGGCGAATAGCGTCGCCGATACCGATCGAACTCGTCCCGGCTCAGGGTCGTCAGGCCGTACAGGTGCATCATGCCGCGCCGGATGGCGAGGTCGCCCCAGCTCACGACGTCCGGCCGTCGCAGGGAGAAGAGGAGGTACATCTCGGCCG
>JADGNL010000204.1 GCA_017883495.1 Methanomicrobiales archaeon
ATGCGCCCATAAACTGTCCCGACGGCGAATACTTTCGGATCCGGCAGGTGGCCGCATCGAGAAGGTAGACATTGCCAACCCCGTCAACGGTCACGCCGACCGCCCGATCGCTCCGGCTATCGATCGGACCGCCGCAACTCCACGTCCCGATCAGGTCACCCGATGGCGAGTACTTCGAAACCTCGAAGTTGACCGTATCCAGTACATAGACATTGTCGGCGCCGTCTACAGCAATGCCGACTGCTCCCTCTTCCTGTGCCTCTGCTGTCATTCCGGTTCACCAATACCGTTTTTTCGTCGATGGTGAGACAAATATATCTTTCTCTTTGACTTTCCAGAAGAGATAAAACTCGATCTCTGTCAGGATCCTGGCTTGAGACCACCCTGTAGTGGCATAGGCGAGTTCTGGTACGACGATCCTCCCATTTTGCTCCAATGATCCGGGCGAATCCCACCCAAGGGAATCGGAACGGGCTGCGCTGCGCATCCGCAACCCTGTCCCGGTCGTTCGCCGAAACCCTGATAACCACGGTTGCCGATTCTGCATCGGCCGGTGCCCATGATCTACACGCTCACGCTCAACCCCGCTCTCGACCGGACCATCCACGTCGACGGCCTCACCTGCGACGTCGCGAACCGCATCATCGAAGAGCACCGATTTCCCGGGGGCAAGGGGATCGACGTCTCGAAGGTGCTGACCGCGCTCGGGACTCCCAACACGGCGCTCGGCTTCGTCGGCGGGTTCCGCGGCGACGAGCTCGAGGCCCTGCTCGTGGGCGAAGGAGTCAGCTGCGACTTCGTCCGGATCGCGGGCGAGACCCGGTCGAACATCATCGTTCGTGAACACGACACGGGCTGCCAGATGATGCTGAACTCGAAGGGGCCCGAGGTCGAGCCGTCCGCAATCATGAGCCTGCTCAGGAAGCTCCGCGGCTGCAATGATATGGCGCTCCTGACGATCGGCGGGTCCCTCCCCCCGAACATCAAGCCCGCGATCTATCGCGCCTGCATCGAGATCGGGCGCGACAACGGGGCGCGAGTCGTGCTGGACGCGGACGGTGAGGCCCTCCGCGGCGGGATTCGGGGACGGCCGTACGCAATCAAACCGAACGTTCACGAGCTCGGCGGGCTCGTCGGCCGCGAACTCGAGGGCGTGGAGCAGGTACTCGATGCAAGCCGCACGCCGCTGGAGGCCGGGGTCGAAGTCGTCCTCGCCTCGATGGGCCCGGACGGGATCGTGCTCTCGACCCGGGACGGAGCCTGGCAGGCGGTCCCGCCCGCAGTCAAGGCGATCAACACGATCGGCGCCGGGGATTCGGCTGTCGCCGGGTTCGTCCATGGGATCCGGCTCGGCCTCCGGCCCGAGGAGGCGGTCCGCTGGGCAGTGGCGGCCGGAACCGCGACCACCATGCGCGAGGGGACCGCGCTCGCGCGAAAGGAGGAGATCGAGGGCCTGCTGCCGCAGATCCGGATCGATCGCCTTCGCTAGAACCGGCCCGCGAGAACGACGAAGAGGGGCGAGGAGGGCTCGGGCGGCACGGCGACGGTGCCGCATGCGATCCGCTCGCCGGGATACCCGAGATCCTCGCAGATCGCGATCCGGATATCGTCGCCGAGGGGCGCGAGGACATCCGCGAGCGCCGGCACCGAGAACGCCGGGTCCGCGATCAGAAACACAACCCGGCCCCGCGCGACCTCGTCCGCGGCAGCTGTCACGGCCTCGTCGTGATCCCGCCCGTGAGCCGTGAGGACCGCGACCCGCGTCCAGGGAATCCGGAGCCGGGCCAGTGCGAGCTGGAGCGAGGAGATCCCGGGCTCGGCCTCGCCCGGAAGATATCCGAGGCCCGAGAGCATCGGGTCCCCGGTGGAGAGTACCACCGCTCCGAGGGGAAGATCACGAAGCCCGCGATAATCCTCGATCTCATGGACCGGGCAACCCGGGCGGAGCACGCAGGCGGCGAGCGCAATGGCCCGGGCCGAGCCCCAGACCTCGTCGGCCTCGTGAATAATGGCGGCCGCCCTCTCCGTCAGAAGTCCCGGACCGCAGCCGACGCCAACGATCCTCATGGTCCCTCCGCGATGATCGCGCCCGAACGGTCGATCAGCACGATGTGAAGGCCGGGATACCGGGCCGCCGCCGCTCCAAAGGCACGAGCGACCGCCGGGGCGAACGCGGGTGTCGCGGCGAGCTCCTCGACCGTCGTGCACTCCGCTCCCGCGAGGATATCAGGCAGGAGGTGATTCAGGATCAGAGCCGGCAGGCCGAAGAGTGTCACCTCGCCCGGCGCCGCCGCAATCGCCTCGCCGATCCGGCCTCCGACCAGCACGGCCTCGGCGCCGGGATACCGACGCCGGGCGTGACCGAGACCGATCCGCCCGGTCGTCAGCACCACCCTGTCAGCTGCCGCGACCCGGGCAAGGACGGATTCCGCAAGGTGGTCGTCCCACGGCTCGACGAGCCCCGTCGTACCGAGCAGCGAGATTCCGCCCTCGATCCCGACCCTGTCATTGAGGGTCCGCGCGGCGATCGCCGTGCCGCCGGGCACGGCAAGGGTCACGATCGCGCCCGCAAACCCGAGTTCGGCGCAGGCCTCGCCCACGCCCTCGAGGATCGCGGCGCGGGCGGCCTCGCTGATCGCGGGCTCTCCGCGACGGAAGCGCGCGGTATCGCGGACGTACCGCCCGATCCCTTCACCCGCGACGATCGCCGTTTCGGGCCCGGGCACAGCCCTGGCGGCGATCGTCGCGTTCGCGGTTGCATCGTCGGGATAGTCGCCCGGATCTTTCCGACATCGCGCGGCGCCGTCCGCCGCCTCGACCGGAACCCTGATCTTGATGCCGCAGGGGAGCCGTAGGGCGACCTCGGTACAGGGGCTGGCGAGCGAGAGGACGGCAGCCTTTGCCGCGGCAGCGGCCGTGGTGCCGGTGGAGATGCCGCGACGCCGGACCGTGCCGTCCGCAGTCAACACACCGAGGCCGGAAGCGGCAAGTGCTCGGTCTTCGGGCGAGGTGCAGGCGGCGACCCAGGGATCCGGATAGGGGGTGCCGCTGACCGGGTCGATCATACCTGCCGCTCGGCGCGGATCGTGATGATCTCGTTCATGGCCGCGACCGCCACGGGCGTGCCCCCGCGAGTGCCTTCGTTCGAGATCGATGGAACCTCGAGTGTCCGCAGCAGTGCCTTGGATTCGGACGCGTTCACGAACCCGACCGGGGTCCCGACCACTAGGGCAGGCCGGCACCCATTCTCGATCAGGCCGCAGAGAGCGAGCAGAGCCGAGGGGGCGTTCCCGATGACGATGATCGCGCCCTCGAGCCGGGCGTCCAGTGCGAGAAACCCTGCCGAGGTCCGGGTGATCCCGCCGACCACCGCTCGATCCGCACCATAGTCGAGGGCACAGAGGACAGGTGAGGCGTGACCCCGCTTCTGAAGGCCGACCTCGACCATCCGGATATCCGCGACGATCGGCGCTCCGGCATCGAGCGCGGCGAGGCCGGCCTCCACCGGGTCGAGGCGGAAGCGGAGCAGCTCCGCCATGGCAAGGTCGCCGACGGCGATCGCGCACCGTTGCCGCACCCGATCCTCGAGGGTTGCGTTGCCGATCTCCCGTCGCGCGAACTCACGGCTCCTGGTCGAGATCGCGAGCGCCTCGGGCGTGGTCGCGCCGAGGTCAATATACGTACTTCCGGTGATATCCCCGCGGGGTGATGATGCCATAACGTCCCTCCAAGGTGATGATCCGGCTCTCGCCGGTTCCGACGATCACGATCGCGTGCATGTCCACCGTGTCCTCGACCGACTCGAACGTGCCGAGTGTCGTCACGAGGACGGTCTCGTCCTCGCGGAACGCGTTCCGGACGATTCCCACCGGCACGCCGGACGCAAGATGGCGCCGCGCAGCCGCGATCGCGAGCGCGAGATTGTGCGGTCGGCCCCGACTCTTCGGGTTGTAGAGCGCGACCGGCACACCCATGGCGAAGGCGTGATCGAGGCGGCTCTCGATCACCTCAATCGGGGTCAGCAGGTCCGAGAGGCTGATCACGGCGAAGTCGCCAGAGAGCGGCGCCCCGAGCAGGGCCGCGGCTGCATTGGCGGCGGTCACGCCGGGAACGACCTCGCACGGCATGGGCGCTTCCTCATGCTCGAGCACCTCGAGCACGATCGAGGCCATGCCGTAGATTCCGGCGTCGCCGCCCGAGACCATCGCCACCGATCGGTCACGGGCAAACGCAACCGCCCGCCGCGCGCGGTCGACCTCCTCGCCCATGCGGCTCACGATGACCTCTTTACCCCCGAGCAGGGGCCGGACCTGTGCGAGGTAGGTATCATTGCCGATCACGAGGTCGGCCTCGGCGATCGCCTGACGGGCCCGAACGGTCATCTGGTCGAGAGCGCCGGGCCCGATCCCGACAATTGCGAGCTTACCGGGCGATGGCAACGGTCATCCTCCCGTACACGGTCTTTCTCATACACCACTCCTTCCGCTTCGCCAGCGCGAGCGCTGCCGGTTCTGCAACGCCGGCCAGGCCGATAAGGCCGGCGCGGGAGGGGCCGCACTCCTCGACGCCGTTGAGCGTGGCATCGTCGAGGTAGACGAGCGACCCGCCAAGGGCCGCGATCCCGGCGCGGAGCCCGACTTCCCCGCGTTTCTGCACGGTCGTGGCGTAGGCGAGTACCTGCTCCGGCGGGATCCCCGCATCTGCGAGCGCGACCCTGAGCCCCTCCTCGACCTCGCCAGCCGGAATCCCGCGCCGGCAGCCGACACCGACCACGTACTCGCCCTGCCGGAAGAGGACCGAGACCGCGGGACCGGCGATCACGATCGCCGGGCCGGCAACGCCGTGAACCGGGACCTCGCCGTCGAGCCATGCAACGTTCACGGCTCGGGTCGAGTTGCGGTTCACGACCGCACAGCCGGCCGCTTCCGCGATCCCCTCAACCGACGGACGTCCCGCGCACTCTGTCGCAGTCGAGATCACGGCGGTCGATCCAAGCACCTCCGCGATCCGCCGGGCGAGGGCGTTCCCGCCGTGATGGCCGCCGAGGACCGGGACCGCGAATCGCAGGTCGGGGCTGACCACGACGAGTGGCGGATCGGTCCATTTGTCCCGGAGCAGAGGCGCGACCGCGCGGATCGCGATCCCGGCCGACATCACGGCAACGAGCGCGCCGTAGCGCTCGAACGCGCTCGCGAAGACCCCGGGCCCGTAGTTGAGGAGATCGCCCTCGACGACGGTGGCGACCCTCTCGGCCCGGTCGCGAAACCGGGGCAGACAGATCACGCCCACGCTCGTCATGAGTAGAGAACCGAGTGCTCGAACCCCGAAGCGCCGGCCCGCACCACGTCGCCGACGATCAGCAGAGCCGTCCGGGTGATACAGGCCTCCCGGGCGAGCGCCGCGATCTCCGCCACCGTACCGGTCACGATGCGTTCGTCATCCCAGGTCGCATGGTAGACGACCGCTGCCGGAGTTGTCGGCGGGCATTCGAGTCGGGCCGTGATCGATTCGAGGTGTTCGGTACCGAGGAAGACCACGAGGGTCGCCCCAAGGCGCGATAGTTCGGGGAGCCGGTCTTCGTCGAGGGTCGCACCCGCCGGCCGGGTCACGATCACCGACTCCGAGACTCCGCGGAGCGTCAGCTGAGTCTTCAGGGCTGCGGCCGCCCCGAACATAGACGAGACTCCGGGCACGACCTCGACCGGAACACCACGGGCCTCAAGCCCGGCGATCTGTTCGACGATCGCGCCGTAGAGAGATGGATCCCCCGAGTGGAGCCGGACGACGCGCTGCCCGGCGCGAGCTCCGGCCGCCATCGCATCCACGAGCTCTTCGAGCGCCATCCCGTGGGAATCGAGCCGTTTCGACGCGCGGCTCCGTTCGACGAGCACCGGATTGACGAGCGAGCCTGCGTAGATCAGCAGGTCGGCCCCTTCGACGTGGCGCATCCCCTTCACCGTGATCAGGTCGGGGTCGCCCGGCCCGGCACCGACGAATCGAACCGGCTCCATGCTCACCGCCTCGCGAAGAGGACCGAGAGGTAGTCGGACTCGGCGGGGAGCTCGTCATCCCGGTAGACCTGCATCTCGTCCATGAACATCCGCTCGACCAGCACGAACCCTGTGTACCCCTCGGCCCTGAGCCCATCGGCCGCCTCGCGCGGGCGGCGGACCTTGAGCACGACGCGAGCACCCGGTTCGGGGCCGTCCGAGACCGAGAAGCCGTCCTGGAGGCTGACCCGGGCAGCCGAGGCGAACGCGGTGATCGCGGATATCCCAGGCTCCGTCCGCCATGCGATACCGGGGTGAAGCTCGTCGAGTACATCGCAGAGCCGGGAGAACGTCGAGTAAAAGTTCGGGTCGCCGAGGATGCCGAGGACGACCAGACGCTCGCCGTCATCGCTCTGTTCCTCGGCCGC
>JADGNL010000205.1 GCA_017883495.1 Methanomicrobiales archaeon
CCCCGACGAGTTCGTCCAGGCCAAGGCGATGATGGCCTCGTTCGGTGTCGACGTCGAGAACGTCACGCTCGGCGTGATGGTCGAGATCCCGAGCTCGGCCCTGATCATCGAGCAGTTCTGCGAGGCCGGCATCAACTTCGCCTCGTTCGGCACGAACGACCTCATCCAGGACACGCTCGCGATCGACCGGAACAACGAGTACCTCGCCGACATGTACAAGCCGAAGCACCCGGCAGTCCTCAAGCTGATCGACTACGCGATCGGTGTCTGCCGGGAGTACGGGGTCGAGTGCTCGATCTGCGGCCAGGCGGGCTCGGACCCGGTCATGGCCGAGTGGCTCGTCGAGCACGGGATCGCCTCGATCTCGGCGAACATCGATGCGGTCGCGAAGATCCGGCAGGCGGTGGCCCGGACCGAGCACCGGATTCTCCTCGAGGCGGCACGGCGCTCGAATGCGTGAGTGCGGCCTCTCCGAGGAGGAGGTCTTCTCAATTCTTGCCGAGAAGAAGGCCGAGGACCTCTCCCACTGCTCGATCCTCTCCTCGATGTGCACCCTGCCACACCCGGTGGCCGTCCGGGCGCATATCCTGTTCCTGGAGACGAACCTCGGCGACCCCGGGCTCTTTCCCGGTACGGCCGAGATCGAGCAGCGGCTCGTCGGCCTGTTCGGCGCGCTCTACCACCTGCCCGGGGCGGCGGGGTACGCGTCGTCGGGCGGGACCGAGTCGAACATCCAGGCCCTGCGGATAGCGAAGGCCCGGCGCTCCGTCGAGAGGCCGAACGTCGTAGTCCCGGCCTCGTCGCACTTCTCGTTCGAGAAAGCCTGCCGCATGCTCGGCCTCGAGATGCGCACGGCTCCGCTCGGGGCCGACCTCCGCATGGACCCGGCTGCGACCGAAGTCCTGATCGACGACGCGACGGTCGGGCTCGTGGGCGTGGTCGGCACGACCGAGTACGGCATGGTCGACCCGATCCCGGCCCTCGCCCGGCTCGCGGAAGAGCACGACCTCTTCTTCCACGTCGACGCCGCGTTCGGGGGGCTCGTGGTCCCGTTCCTGCCGGATCCGGCGCCGTTCGACTTCGCCCTCGCCGGGGTCTCGTCGATCGCGGTCGACCCCCACAAGATGGGGATGTCCACGATCCCGGCCGGCTGCCTGCTCGTGCGCGACCGGGACGTACTGGATCTTCTGAACGTTGACACGCCATACCTGACGGTCAAGCAGGAGTACACGCTCGCCGGCACGCGCCCGGGGGCGCCCGTGGTCGGGGCCTGGGCGGTCCTCGAGCACCTCGGCCGGGAGGGGATGCGCGCGGTCGTCGCAGGCTGCATGGAGAATACGCGGCGGCTGATCGAGGGGCTCGAGGCGTTCGGCGTGGAACGCGCCGCGACCCCCGACGTCAACGTTGCGACCTTCCGGACGGCGTCGGCGCCGCCGGGCTGGCGCGTCTCGTTCACCCGCCGGGGCGACATGCGGATCGTCTGCATGCCCCACGTGACCGGAGACGTGATCGAACGGTTCCTCGTCGATGCGGAGGCGCACTATGTATGAGAGGCTGACAGAATCGCTGGAGACCTGCCCGATGGTGCGGCGGGGCGAGTACCACTACTTCATCAACCCGGTCTCGGACGGGATCCCGGTCGTGGAGCCGGCCCTGCTTCGCGAGATCGGGCGCGCGATGGTCCGTATCATGGACCTCGAGAGGATCGACATGATCGTGGTCGCCGAGGCCATGGGTATCCACATCGGCACCACGCTCTCGCTGATGACCGACATCCCGCTCAACGTGGTGCGAAAGCGGCGGTACGACCTCCCCGGCGAGTGCGCGGTCCACCAGACGACCGGGTATTCGAAAGGGGAGCTCTACATCAACGGTCTCTCCCCCGGGATGCGGGTCGTAATCGTCGACGATGTCCTCTCGACGGGCGGGACCATGAAGGCCATCCTCGGCGCGCTCGCCTTCATCGGGGTCGAGGTCGTCGACGTCTGCGTCGCGATCCGGCGCGGGACGCCCGATATCGGCCGCCCCTACAAATACCTCGTCGAGATTGAGGTCACGGACTGCGTGAAGGTGATCGGACACGGTCCCTGACTCGATCGGCCTCGATCCCGGGGAGCTCGCCGCCGAACTCTCCCGCCGCGGGGCGCATTCAGTCGCGCTCCAGTTCCCGGACGGCCTTCGTCGCCGCGGCGTCGCACTGGCTCTCGCGCTGCAGACCCGGGGTTTTACGGTTACGCTCGACGGCAACCCGTGCTACGGGGCCTGCGACCTCTCGCGCGAGAAGGCCGACGTGCTCGTCCACGTCGGGCACACCCCGCTCGGTAGCCCTGAGGACCGCGCCTTCTATCTCCCGCTCGCGTTCGACGCGGACCTCGCCGCGGTCGAGGCCGCGCTCCCGCTCCTGCGGGGAGCGGTCGTCGGGCTCGTGACCACGGCTCAGCACGCGCACCTGCTGCCGGCGGCGGCCGAGCTTCTCGCCGCGCACGGTATCGAGGCCCGGATCGGTGGGCCGACGCCCCGTACCCCCCTGCCGGGTCAGGTGCTCGGGTGCTCCTTCGGCGCCGCGCGCGAGACCGGAGCGGACGAGATCCTCTTTCTCGGCACGGGCGTCTTCCACCCCCTCGGGGTCGCGCTCGCCACCCGCGCCCGGGTGATCGCGTGCGACCCGTATCGCGGCACGGCCGAGGAGGTCGACCCCGACCGGCTCCTCCGCCGTCGCTTCGCCCTGATCGAGCGCGCTCGAAGCGCCGCGACGATCGGCATTCTCCTCTCGACCAAGTCCGGGCAGCGGCGCGAGGAGCTCGCCCGCCGGCTCGCGGCCCTCGCACCCGAAAGAACCGTCGTGGTCGCGCTCGAGGAGGTGACGCCGGACGCGCTCACGAACCTCGGGTGCGAGGCGTTCGTGAATACGGCCTGTCCCCGGCTCGCGTACGACGACGCGGCCCGGTTCCCGGTTCCCGTGCTCGCCCCCGCCGAGTTCGAGGTCGCGGTCGGCGCCCGCGCCTGGGACGACTACGCCGTCGACGAGTGCGAGTGACCATGCGATTGCGCCAGCTCGAGATCGCGCTCCAGGGGCTCGATGGCTTTCCGGCTCCACGGCCGGCACTCGAGCAGTACACGACGCCGGCTCCGCTCGCGGCCCGCCTCCTCTTCCTCGCGGCCGGCCACGGCGAGATCGAGGGGCGGACCGTCCTCGACCTCGGGAGCGGCACGGGCGTGCTGGCCTGCGGGGCCGCGCTCCTCGGCGCGGCGAGCGTGACCGGCGTCGAGGCGGATGCCGGGGCGATCGCGGTCGCGGAGGCGAACGCGGAGCGGCTCGGCGTGGACGTCGAATGGGTCGAGGGCGACGTCGGCGACCTCCCCGAGCCGGTCCGGAGCCGGGTCTACGACACGGTCGTAATGAACCCGCCGTTCGGCGCGCAGGTCCGGCACGCGGACCGCCCCTTCGTGGACGCGGCTATCGCGCACGGCCGGACGATCTACAGCCTTTTCAACGGAGGCACGCTCCCGTTCCTCGCGCGGTATATCGCGGGCCGCGGCGAGGTGCTCGAAACGGTCTCAGCCCGGCTCGCACTCCCGCACTCCATGGGCCACCACCGGAAGGAGACGGTGGAGATCCCGGTCGAGTGCGTCCGCATCCGGAGCCTGGTCGTGTGAGGCGCATCCCGGGGCAGGTGCTCCGTCTGGCCCTCGGCCACCTCGCGATCGACATCTACACGACCGTGATCCCGGCCGTCATCCCGGTCCTCGTCAGCCAGGGCGGGCTCTCGTACCTGCTCGCGGGCCTCATCCTGACGGCGTACAACACGACCTCGTCCCTCGTCCAGCCGATCTTCGGGTGGCTCGCCGACGCAAAGGGCCGGACCGTGCCGCTCGCGCTGACCATGCTCGCCGGCGGCGTCGCCATCGGCCTCTTCGGCCTGACGACCTCGTTCCCGATCCTGATCCTGCTCGCCGCCATCGCGGGGGTGATGCACGCGGCGTTCCATCCCCTCGCGCTCTCGACCGTGAGCCGGGCCGCCCCCGAGGGCGGACGGGGACGGACGATCTCGTACTTCGTGGTCGGCGGCAACCTCGGGTTCGCGCTCGGCCCGCTCCTCGCCGGGTTCGCCCTCGGCCGGTTCGGCCTCGCAGGCCTGCCCCTGGTCGCGCTCCCGGCGGTGCTGGTAGCGCCCCTCCTCCGGAGCAGAGTGTTGAAGGTGGGCGGCGCGAAGACGAAACCCCCCGACGACGCGCCGCCGAACCGTCCGAGAGCGTTCGCCCTCCTCTCGGCCGCCTCGGTGATCCGCGCCTGGGCGCTCTTCGCCGTGCTCGGGTTCCTGCCCGCGTTCCTCGTCTCCCGCGGCGTCGACCTGCTCGGCTCGAACCTGATCACCTCGGGCATGCTTCTTGCCGGTGTCGGAGGCCAGCTCATGGGAGGGACCCTCTCGGACCGGTTCGGCAGAAAGGAGTTCGTCCTCGCCGGGCTCGGGATCGCGATCCCGGCGTATGCCGGGTTCCTGCTGACCGGCGGCGCGATCTCGCTCGCCCTGCTCGGGCTCTTCGGCTTCGCCCTCTGGTCGACCTTCGCGATCACGGTCGCGCTCTCGCACGAGCTGATGCCGCGCGCCGTCGGCCTCGCCTCGGGCGTGATGCTCGGGGTCGTTGTCGGCGCCGGCGGGCTCGGCGTCGCCGCCACGGGCTACCTCGCGGACCTCTGGTCGCTCGAACTCGCGCTCTGGACCGTGGTCCCCGTGCTCGTCGTCTCGACCCTGATCTACGCGGTCCTTCCCTACCCCTGGAAGGCGGCCGGGACTCAGATCCAGCGCCTGCGGCGGAAGTAGAGAAGCATCGCGACCGAGATCGCGATCATGACCACCCAGAGGATCGGGTACGACCAGTGGTACTCGAGCTCGGGCAGGTACCGAAAGTTCATGCCATAGACCCCGACGATGAAAGTGAGCGGCATGAAGATGGTCGAGAAGATGGTCAGGACCTTGATGATCTCGTTCAGGCGGAACGAGACCGAGGAGAGGTAGATGTCGAGCATGCCCGCGACCACGTCGC
>JADGNL010000206.1 GCA_017883495.1 Methanomicrobiales archaeon
AGAAGTCTTGGAAGCTATAAGGCGCCCCCTCCTGATGCGTGAAGATCCAGAAAATATCGAGAGTGATGATAAAGTGAACGATGAAGACCCTGAAAAGGACTGATGGAATAACCAACATCCTCACATCTTGGATAATTGTGGCTCCAATTTCGTATATCTCACCTGAAAGACGCGGACTCCTCGTCTCTATACCTCCACCGCTCTCCTCGATTCCCGCCGGCCGCACGTCTCGCGGAGCCGGACCCCCGGCCCGGCCACGCGGCCTTCTCCAGCCCGCACACACCGCACCGGCCGGCCGGCGCCGTGACACGTTTCATCGCGGCCGGCGTGATCGCCCGCGGCAGCGGTTCGACGGCCGCCTGCTCCTGCTTCACGGCCGCGCCGTAACAGCGGGCGCAGAGCCGGCGACGTTCGGTCATCCCCTTCCGCCATTTCTCCCGGTGGAACGACGGTTTCGTTCCGCAGGCCGAACACGGTTCGAACGCCGGGTCGCCGAACGCGACGAATGCGTGCAGGTCGATGCGGGCCGGCGCCGCGGCCTCGTCGGCCGTCGGGAACGGTGCCGGTGGCGGCCCGGACGGGTCCGCGGTTCCGGCCCGGCGCGGACGGAGCGGACTCCCGCTCGATCTAACAGTATATAATAACCGCCCGCATATAGTGAGCCATCATGGTGGATCCGTACGAGGCCCTGCTCAAGAAGGCCTACGAGCACATCACCGAGCCGAGCGGGACCGGCGAGCGGTTCGTGATCCCCGAGGTCCGGTCCTACATCGAGGGCAAGACGACGGTCTTCGAGAACTTCGCCGAGATCGCCGACACCTTCCGGCGTGAGAAGGAGCACCTGATGAAGTCGCTCGTGGGCGAGCTCGGCACGGCCGGCAAGATCGACGGCAACCGTGCGATCTTCAACGGCAAGTTCGAGACATCGCAGATCACGAACGCGGTCAGGAGCTACTTCAACGACTACATCCTCTGCAGCGAGTGCGGCCGGCCCGACACGCGGCTCGTGAAGGATGACCGGATCCTCGTGCTCCGCTGCGACGCCTGCGGCTCGCACCGCCCCGTGCGGAAACGCAAGGCCAGGACCGAGGAGCCGGCCAAGCTCTTCGAGGAGGGCAAGATCGTCGACGTGCACATCCAGTCGGTCAGCAAGCGCGGCGACGGCGTGGCTCGCGAGGGCAAATACATCATCTACGTGCCAGGTGGCAAGCCCGGCCAGACCGTGAAGATCAAGGTCACCCGGATCTCGGGCTCGATCGTCTTTACCGAACGGGTTATATGAGAAAGAGTAGAGGGGGACAGCCCCCTTCGACCCGTCTGTTTTCGTGTTCCCCGCCCCGGAGCGAGCCCGCGGCATTCGCGTTCGGCATCGGAGATGCGGCCGGCGGGGGAGACCCCGCGCCGCGACGGCTCAGCTCACCTGCACGGTCAGGTTGAACTGGTCGGCCGGGGTCACGTTCGTCTCCCAGGAGCGGACGTAGACCGCGCCGAACCGCTGGGTTCCCGCCTTGACGGCCTTGACCGTCCAGTTGCGGACGCCGCCGGCACCGGACAGGTTGGCCGCCTGGGCATCGAGCGTGAACGCGGTATCGACGATCTGCAGGCCGTCCGTGACCGTTGCGTTCCAGGTGTAGCCCGTGGTCGGGTTCTCGGGGAGGCGGATGCTCAGGCTCTTCTGAAGTCCGAGCGGGACCGTCTTTCCGCTGTCGTTCGCCGTGTAGACCGCCGTGGTCGTGTTGTTCACGGGGAGGGTCGTGTTCGTCGGCACTGCGATCGTCCTGGTCGGCGTGGCCGTCCCGTTCGCGGGCGGCGTGGTGGTGCACCCGGCCGCGAGGAGGAGCGCGGCGAGGAGGACTGCTGCGAGTACGAGGTATCTCATGCAGAAAGTGATCTTCGCCGCACGGTGATAAACGATTCGAAATGGCCTGGAGAGGGGACGGTGCCCCCTCACGTCAGGCCGAAGGCGTCGAAGTTCTGGCCGTCCCCGTCGAACTGGATCCGGATCCGGTGGACCCCCTTTGTCAGCCTGACCTGCGTCGAGATCGCGGTATAGGCGTCGTACGACCCGGTCCGCGGGGTGGTCCCCGCGACCTCGGGGCGGTCGTCGACTTTCAGCTCGAAGATCTGGCCGCCGTTCGGGCTCGAGAGCCGGAACATGAGCGGGTAGTCGCGCTCCTCGGGGGCGTCGACCTGGTACTCGAGCCACTCGCCCGCGCGGATCTGCGTCACCGCGTAGCTCCCGAGGGACGGGGCGTAGGCGATGTCGACGCCGTCGCTCCTGTACGCGCCCCCCTGGTTGCCGGACGTGGTGTCGTGGTACGCGACGCCCTCGCCGCCCGCCGCGTAATTCTCGGCCTGGATCTCGGCCGGCAGCCGGATGGTCCCGCCAAGGGTGGTCTGCACGGTGGTGGGGATCGTGGTCGTGGGGGTCCCGACGGGCGTGAGGACGACTTTGTCCAGGTTCTGGCCGTCGCCCACGAACCGGAGCTTCAAGGTGCAGCTGCCGGCCGGCAGCGTGAGCGCGGCCGTCGCCGTGGTCCAGGCATCGTACGAGCCCGTGTTCGGGACCGCGACCGTGGCCGCCGCGTTGTCGTTGACCTGAACCTCGATCGCGTGCGCGTTCGCGCCCCAGGCAGCAACGCGGAACGCGGCCGAGTACTTCCCCGCGCTCGCGGCCGAGACGGTGTACTTCAGCCATTCGCCGTCGCGGACATACCCGACGGCGTACCCGCCGCCCGGGAGCGACTCGATATCGACGTCGTCGGTCCGGCATGCACCGCCGAGGTTCGTCGGCGTCGTATCGTGGTACGCGACCCCTTCGCCGCCGGCATTGTAGTTCTCGGCCTCGAGCGTCCCCGGGGCGGATCGGCCCGCGGGCGGCGTCGTCGGGATCGTTGTCGGGGGCCTCGTGGTCGGGATGGTCGTGACGGCGACGGGCGTGAAGACGACCTTATCGAGGTTCTGGCCGTCGCCGACGAACCGGAGTTTGAGCGAGGCGGTGCCGGCAGGCAGCGTCAGCACGGCCGTCGCCGTGGTCCAGGCGTCGTACGAGCCCGTGTTCGGGACCGTGACCGTCGCCGCCGGGTTGTCGTTGACCTGGACCTCGATCGCGTGGGACGTCGTACCCCACGCAGCGACGCGGAAGGCGGCCTGATACCGGCCGGCGGCCGCCACCGGGACCGAGTAGCGGAGCCACTCACCGTCGCGGACGTATCCGACCGCGTATCCGCCGCCGGAGAGCGATTCGATGTCGACGCCGTCGCTCCGGTACGCGCCGCCCTGATTCTCGGCGGTGGTGTCGTGGTACGCGGCGCCCTCGCCGCCGGGGACGTAGTTCTCGGCCTCGACAACGCCCGGGACCGCGTTCGCCGTCGAGGTGGTCGCGACGGTGACGGGGACCGTGGTCGTGGGAATCGCGACGGCCGCGACCGCGATCCGGTCGAGGATCTGTTTGTCGCCGACGAACCGGAGCTGGAAGCGGTGGGTGCCGGCCGGGAGCGTGACCCGGGTCGAGACCGTCTGCCAGCCGATGCCGCGGTTGTTGGGGACGGCGAGGGTGCCGAGCGAACTCCCGTCGAGGGCGAGGGCGAGCGAGCGGCCGTCGGCCCAGGACGCGACCGTGCAGGCGACGGTGTACGTCCCGGCCGACGGCACGGCGAGGGTGTACGCGAGCCATTCGCCGTCGACGACGTACCCGACGTTGTACCCGCCCGACGGGTTGACCGAGAGGTCGACGTCGTCGTGCCGGTAGACGCCGTCGTGGTTGCCGGCCGTGGTGTCGTGATACCCGACCCCCTCGCCGCCGGTGTCGTAGTCCTCGGCCTCGACCGTTCCCGGCACCGGTCGCGCCGATCCTGTCGGGGCGGCCGTCGTCGGCGTGGTCGTGACCGCGACGGGCGTGAGGACGACCTTATCCAGGTTCTGGCCGTCGCCGACGAACCGGAACTTCAGGGTGCAGCTCCCGGCCGGCAGCGTGAGCGCGGTCGTCGCCGTGGTCCAGGCGTCGTACGAGCCCGTGTTCGGGACCGCGACCGTCGCCGCCGGGTTGTCGTTGACCTGGACCTCGATCGCGTGGGCGTTCGTGCCCCAGGCAGCAACGCGGAACGCGGCCGAGTACTTCCCCGCGCTCGCAGCCGAGACCGTGTACTTCAGCCATTCGCCGTCGCGGACGTACCCGATCGCGTATCCGCCGCCGGAGAGCGACTCGATGTCGACGCCGTCGGCCCGGTACGCGCCGCCCTGGTTCTCGGCGGTGGCGTCGTGGTAGGCCACGCCCTCGCCGCCGGTATTGTAGTTCTCGGCCTCGAGCGTCCCCGGAACGGCGGTACCCGGCCGTACCGTCGTCGTCGCGGTCGTTCCGGGCAGGGTCGTCGGCCTTGCGGTTGTCGCGGTCGGTGTCGGCGACACCGCGGAGAGGATCGGCGCGAGCGCGCGCTGCCA
>JADGNL010000207.1 GCA_017883495.1 Methanomicrobiales archaeon
GCTCGTCGCCGTCGTGGACGGACGCGGCCGGGTCCGTCGATGGTCGGTCTTCCAGCAGGCTCCGTACTGGGGGCGGTGGGTCGCGCTCATCGCCGAGGGCGTGCCGGAGGCGCATCGGGAGTATCTCGCCTCGCAAAATATCGACGTCCTTGAGTGCGGGAGCGACAGGGTGGACCTCGACCTCACGCTGCGTCGCCTCGCCGATGACTACGGCTTGCGCCGGGACCGCGTCGACACGGGTGGACGGCTGAAAGGGGCGCTCCTCCGCGCCGGGCTCGCGGACGAGGTTCACCTCCTCGTCTGCCCCTGACTCTCGGGCGGTACGGACCCGCGCTCCTCGCTCGTCGCCGACGACCTCGCCCCCGAGGCTCTCGCGAAGAAACTCGAGCGCATGGCGGTCGAGCAGTTCGAAGGCGGGACCGTGCTCCTATCCTATCGGGTCGCCCGGTGAAGGGAGAAGACGCGGCGCTCACCCATTGTAGTGCCCGTCGTGGTAGTGGTCGATGAAGGCCCGCCGCCGGTGCACGGGGGCGGCCCGCGGTTTGTGAAGATAGCCGACGTCGGGGGTCTGGCAGGCTGGGCAGAACGCACAGAGGGCTCCGTCCACGTCATCCTACTTCTCCCGCACCGGCCACCAGTAACGGCCGTCGCCCGGAAACGGTGTCCCGGCCGGGGGCGCGGGCTCGTCGAGGACGAGCATCGAGAAACCGGCGAGCAGGTACTTGAGGATGAGAAGGCGCAGGTCGCGGACCACCATCGCCACGTACTCCGGCGTGCACTCCGGGGTGGGGGCGGTCATCCGGGAAAAGGTCCCCTGCCGGACGAGGAGGAGGAGGGGCCGCTCATACGTCCCGATCAGGTACTCGGCCACCTTTTCCCCGAGCCGGTCCCGATACGTCGGGTCGAAGTTCCCGGACCTTCTCCCGGAAGTTCCGGTCGAGCTGCCTGAGGTCGCACGGCGGTTACTCCCCGAGGACGGCCGCAAGGGCCGCTCCGAGATCGCCGCGGGTGCGTCACCGGGCGAGGGAGTCGCACTGACGGCGGATCACGGCGAGGACCGCGGCCCGGTCCCGGCGGAAGGGTCGGAACGACCGGAGCGTCAGGGCTGTACCCCAGGCGATGCCTGGACCCCGACCAGGACCCGGCTCTGTGCGAAGCAGTACTTCGCCTCGTCGCCCTGCCCGAGCCGGGCGAGGGCGAGCCCCTTGTTGTGCCAGGCCGCCGCATCGCGAGGATCGATGTCGAGCGCCCGGGTGAACGCCTCGACGGCCTCGCGCAGCCGCTCGAGCCGGGCGAGGCAGGTCCCGCGGTTCAGGAGGACGACCGGGACGGACTCGTTGATGGCGATCACGCGGTCGTAGTACTCTAGGGCCTCGCCGAACCGCCCCTGGTCCGCGAGCGCGACCCCGATGTTGTAGAGCGCCTTCGCGTACCTCGGCTCGGACGTGACCACCGCCTCGAAGCAGGCGATTGCCTCGTCGAGCCTGCCCTGAGCGTAACGGATGTTGCCGAGGACGAACCGCGCTTCCACGTGGCACGGCGCGATCCGGATCGCCTGCTCCAGAGACTGCGCAGCCTGATCGAACTCGCTGAACCGGTAGAGGACGAACCCCTGGACGAACCAGGCGTCGGCATCGAGCGGTGCCGCTCCGATAGCCCCGGAGCAGCAGTCGAGGGCCTCGGGAAAGCGGCCCATCCGGTCGAGGGCCGCGGCGCGGAGCACGAGCAGGGCCGGGTCCTCCGTTTCGTCGGTCAGCACGAGCACCTCCGTGTACCTTCCGAGCGCGGCCGCCCGCGCAATGTCGACGGTCATCTGAGCACCAGCAGCTCGACGTGGCGCGTTGCCGTATCGAGGATCGCGGCCGTCGGGTCAGGAGCGAGGATCCCCGAGGCCGTACCCGGGTTGACCACGAGTGTCCGACCATGCCGCTCGGTTCCGGCCCGGTGCGAGTGGCCGCGGACCACGTAGTCGAATCCCTGCGAGGCGACGAGCGCTTCGAGGAGCTCGCGCTGGTGTCCGTGGAGGAGGGCGATCACGGTCCCGTCGGCCTCGATCCGCGCGAAGTCGCCGCGGAGCTCGAAGCGGTCGTGCTCGGCGAAGCGTTGAGCGAGGAGTGCGTGGTCGCCGTCGTTGTTCCCGAGAACCCCGACGAGTGGAGCAGAGAGCGCGGCGAGCCAGGAGACCACGAACGGCGAGACGTAGTCGCCCGCATGGAGCACGAGGTCGAGGTCCGCGCGATTGAACCGATCGACTGCGACCTCGATCCGCCGCTGCCGGTCGTGGGTGTCCGAGATGATCCCGATCCGCATGACGGATCGGGGTTGGCACGGGTCCGAGATATGGGTTTGCGTCAGGGTTACCGCGCAGCGGTCGCGTTCAAGGGCCCCTCGATCACCGCGAGGTCGACATGCCCGATCCGTTCGAGCCGGTACGACTCGAAGGTCGCTCTATCCCTGCCCATGCGCGTGACGAAGTCTCCCGACGGGTAGACGTATGCCCAGCCTCCGAGCGCGGGCTGCACGAGCGAATAGATGTACTGATCCGGTGCCGGCTGATACTCCATGATTGCGATCGCGGCGCCGGCGGGCGTGGCGTTCGGGCCGTCGAAGCCCGCACCCATCAGGTCGCCCCGGAGGAGGTCCCCCGGCGCGTACCGCGCCAGGGAAGGGGTCGGGGTCGGGGTCGCGGACGGCGACGCCTGGAGGCACCCGGCCGCGAGGGCGGCGAGGACCAGGGCAAGGACGATGAGCGGAAGACGCATACAATCACTATTCGGGAGCCATCCCGTATGAACCGTTTCCCGTACCCTGACGCGGGTGAGACTCCGCGCCCTCATCCGTCTCCGGCGCCCACGAAAAAGGTGCCACCATGACCGTCGAAAGGATCCCGATCGGGACCTTCTCCCGCGTGACCCGGCTCTCGCAGAGGGCCCTCCGCCTCTACGACGAGCGCGGACTACTCGTGCCGGCCGAAAAGGACGTCTGCACCGGGTACCGCTCCTACACCGCCGACCAGATCGGCCGCGGGGTGACGATAGGCCACCTCGTCTCGCTCGGCTTCGGCCTCGCCGAGGTCGGCACCCTTCTCGACGCCAGGACCGCGGGCGACCGGGAGACGATCCGGCGGCTCTTCGTCGCCCGGCGCGAGGCGATCGGGTCCGAGGTTCGGCGGCTGGCGGCGATCGACGCGGCCCTCGCTCGCGGCGGGGCCGATCCGGAGGTATTTGCCATGTCCATCACGGAGCCCACCGTCAAAGAGGTCCCGGCCCTGCGCGTGCTCACGCGCCGCGGTACGGGTACGTACGGCGAGACGATCCCCCGCATGATCGGCGAGATCTTCGGGGCGCTTGCGCCCCGCAACGGCCGTGAACCGGCCTTCCGGGTCGCCGGTCCGCTCATGACGATCTACCACGACAACGAGTACCGCGAGCAGGACGCGGACCTCGAGGTCGCGCTCCCGGTTACGGGCAGGGTCGAGGTCGAGAACCCGGCCATGGAACTCCGGACCCTCCCCGCGACCCGCGTGGTCTCGGTCCTCTACACCGGGCCGTACGAGGGGATCTCGTCGGCCCACGAGGCCGTCTTCGGAGCGGTGCGAACACTCGGGCTCGAATGGAACGGACCGGCGCGCGAGATCTACCTGAACGATCCGAACCGGGTCGGCGAGGAGGAGCTGATGACCGAGGTCCAGTACCCGGTCGCCTAGAGCTCGCGGATCCCGGTCTGGGTGATCTCGTACTCGAATCGCGCTCCCTCGGGCCGCGAACGGTGCTTGGCCAGCACGGCCCGCCGTCGCCCGTTGAGCTTCTCGAGGCGAACTATCGCCTTCGAGATGTGCTCGAGCGCGGTCCCGCCGAGCCCGACCACGCGGTTCTTGCCCGGGTCCATGTAGACCTGGTTCGTGACCAGCACGGGGAGATCGTGCCGCCTGGCCAGCCCCAGGAGGTGAAGCATCTGGCGCGTCAGCAGGCGCAGGGCCTCGTTGTCGTCCAGGTCTTCCTGGCGATAGAGGGCGGTGGCCGAGTCGACCACGACCAGGGCCGCCGGCTTGGTCCGGAGGATCGCCTCGGCGTTCGCGATCATCACCCCCTGCTCGGCGAGGTCGAGGGGCTCGTACAGGAAGAGTTTCTCCACGAGGGTCTCGGCCTCGTCGCCGGCGATCTGCCGGAACCGCTCGGCCGAAAAGCCCTCGGTATCGATGTAGACGACGGACTTTCCGGTCCTGAGCGCCTGGGCCGTCGCGAGTACGGCGAGGGTTGACTTGCCCGTGGCGGCCTCGCCGTAGAGCTGCGTGATCACCTTGCGCTCGTACCCGCCGCCGAGCAACCGGTCGAGGGCCTCGCTCCCGCTCAAGAGCCGTTCAGTGCTCATCCGGCCTCTCGTCCCCGGCCGTCCGGCCGACGGCCTCCTCCACCGCGCGGGCGATCTCCCGCACGGGCAGGCCGAGCTCGCGCGCCCACGTCTGCACCTGCTCGAATTCGGGTTTGCAGGTATATATCTTGCCGTCGAGCCGGCCGCGCTTCACGTCGATGCTCCGCGTCTCCGAGCCGATCGTGACCTCGACCGCTTCGACCGTCCGCTCGGCCACGAGCCGGTGGACGTACGGGGCCGAGCGCACGCCGAGCGTTCCAAGCTCCGTGGCGAGGACGCGGGCGAGGGCGGGGCCGTCCCCGGGCAGGCAGACGACGCGGACCAGGTAGCCCATGCGGCCCTTCTTCATCAGGGCAGGGAGTGCCTGCGCATCGCGGGCGCCCTCCTCCATGAGCCGGGCGAGCGCGTACGAGAGCACCTCGCCGGTCGCGTCGTCCACGTTCGTCTCGAGCACCTCGACGTAGTCCTCGGACGGAACCTCGGTCTCGACCACGAGAACACGGAGCACGTTCGGCCTATCCGGCGGGTTCCGCGAGCCGGCCCCGTATCCCGCGGCCATGATGCGGAACGGTCCGAGCGTCCGCCAGGAGAGCGTCCGGATCTCGGCGAGCAGGGCAGCTCCCGTCGGCGTCACGAGCTCGCCGTCGGCCTCCGGCTCGAGCCGCACCTCAAGCCCGGCGCCCGCGAGGAGCGCGACCGTCGCCGGCGCGGGGAGCGGATAGGTTCCGTGAGACCCAGCGATTGCGCCCGGGCCGAGCGGGACGGGCATGACAGCGACCCCGTCGACGCCGAGCGAGAGGAGCGCCGTCGCGGCCCCGAGTACGTCCGCGATCGCGTCGTCGGCGCCGACCTCGTGGAAGTGGACGGAGTCGTCGCCGTGGACCGAGGCCTCGGCCGCATGGAGACGGCGAAAGACCCGGACGGCAAGGGCGATCGCGGCCGGAGAAGCATCGGCGGCGGCTACGCGAGCGAGTACTTCGTCGAGGGTCCGGGCCGTCGTGCCGGCGTGCGTCCTGACGCGGACCGCCCGGATGCCGGCGCGGTCCGCAAAGCCGAACTCCGGTTCGGCCACGACCGAAGCCATCGCGGTGCGCACCGCTTCCCGATCGGCACCTGCCGCCAGCATCCCGCCGACGAGCATGTCGCCGGCCGAGCCCGCAATCGGGTCGATAACCAGGATGCGCATTCACCAGTACTTATAAATGAACACATAAAAGATGTAAGGTGCATATGCCGGAAATCTATCTCAAGGTGGACAGCGCTTACCCCGAAGACCAGGGTGGGGGCAAGGCCCGGCTCGACCCCGAGACCATGCTCCAGCTCCGGGTCGCGCCCGGCGACATCGTTCTGATCGAGGGCAGGCGCCGTACCGTGGCCAAGGTTTGGCGGGCGCTGGTCACGGACTGGAACCAGGGGAAGATCCGGATCGACAACATCACGCGCGCGAACGCGGGGGTCTCGATCGGGGACCGGATCCGGGTCGCGAAGCTCACCGAGGAGATCGAGGCCAAGCGCGTCGTGCTCGCCCCCCCGGTGGACCTTCCCTCCAACATGCCGATCAATCTGGAGCACGCGATGAACTCGCTGATCGACTTCCCGGTCGTCGAGGGCGACTCGGTCCCGATCCGGCAGGGATTTCCGTTCATGCAGCCCCAGATCGTCGCCTTCAAGGCGGTCGTGGTCGAGCCCGCCGAGGCCGTGATCATCTCCAAGAATACCGAGATCGAGTTCTCGGACAAGCCGGCCGCCGGGTTCGAGGGAGCCCGCCAGATCTCGTACGAGGACATCGGCGGCCTCAACTACGAGCTCCAGCGCGTCCGCGAGACGATCGAGCTCCCCATCCGGCACCCCGAGCTCTTCCGCCGCCTCGGGATCGAGCCGCCGAAGGGGGTCCTCCTCTACGGCCCGCCCGGCACGGGCAAGACCCTGATAGCCAAGGCCGTCGCGAACGAGTCGGGCGCCCACTTCATCGCGATCGCCGGGCCCGAGGTGATCTCGAAGTACTACGGCGAGTCCGAGCAGCGCCTTCGCGAGGTCTTCGAGGAGGCCCGCGAGAACGCGCCCGCGATCATCTTCATCGACGAGCTCGACTCGATCGCACCCAAGCGCGAGGACGTGACCGGCGAGGTCGAGCGGCGCGTGGTCGCGCAGCTCCTGACCATGATGGACGGGCTCGAGGAGCGGGGCGAGGTCGTGGTGATCGGCGCCACCAACCGGGTCGACGCGATCGACCCGGCCCTGCGCCGCCCCGGCCGGTTCGACCGCGAGATCGAGATCGGCGTGCCGGCCGAGAAGGACCGGATCGAGATCCTGAAGATCCACACCCGGGCCATGCCGCTCGGCGACGACGTGGACCTCGAGAAGATCGCGCAGCAGACCTACGGGTTCGTCGGGGCCGACCTCGCGGCGCTCGCGCGTGAGGCTGGGATCCGGGCCCTCCGCCGGAAGCTCCCCGACTTCGACCTCGAGAAGGACGAGCTCTCGGAGGAGGAACTCGATCAGCTCCTGGTCGAACCCCGCGACTTCCGCGATGCTCTCCGCGACGTCGGGCCGTCGGCCATGCGCGAGGTGATGCTCGAGGTCTCGCATGTCACCTGGACCGATGTCGGCGGCCTGGCCGAGGCCAAGGAGGAGGTCCGCGAGGCCGTCGAATACCCGCTGACCGACCACGAACGCTTCGACCAGATCGGGATCCGCCCGCCGCGCGGCGTCCTCCTGTACGGCCCGCCCGGCACGGGCAAGACGCTCATCGCCAAGGCGGCCGCGTCCGAGTCCGGCGCGAACTTCATCCCTATCCGCGGACCGCAGCTCCTCTCCAAGTGGGTCGGCGAGTCCGAGCGGGCCGTGCGCGAGGTCTTCCGCCGCGCGAGGCAGGTCGCCCCGTCGATCATCTTCTTCGACGAGCTCGACGCCCTCGCGCCATCCCGGGGGACGGATACGGGGACGCACGTGATCGAGTCCGTGCTCAACCAGATCCTGACCGAGATGGACGGGCTCGAGGACCTCAAGGACGTGGTCGTGATGGGCGCGACCAATCGCCCCGACATCGTGGACCCGGCTCTGCTCCGCGCGGGCCGCTTCGACCGGCTCGTCTACATCGGCGAGCCCGGTCGCGACGACCGCCGGCGGATACTCGAGATCCACACCCGCGGCAAGCCGATCGAGGGGTCGGCCATGGAGGAGGTCCTTGCCTTCACCGAGGGCTACGGCTCGGCCGAGCTCGAGCGGTTCGTCGAGGTGCTCGGCACGGAGCGGACCTTCACCGTCGACGATGCCCGCGAGGCCGACACGAAAGTCCGCGAGTTTATGAAGGAGGCCCGCAAGGCTACGGGCCAGAGCGATGCCCCCGCTGAGGGGGGAATGCCCGCGTACGAACGGCGGCAGGAGCTCGGCAAGGCCTTTGCCGAGGCGCAGCTCGTCCTCGAGGATCCGACCCGCGACAAGATCCTCAACGATCTCGCGACACGTGCCGAGGGATATGTCGGCTCGGACATCGAGGCCCTCGCGCGCGAGGCCGGAATGATGGCGCTCCGTGCGCGCCGGCCCGTGATAACGAAGAAGGACTTCGAGGAGGGCCTCGCCAAGGTCCATCCGACCATGAACGAGAACCTCCGCACCTACTACGGGAAGATCCAGCAGCACTTCAAGGGCGGCCTGCCGAAAGAGGCCCAGCCGCCCGAATATCAGTAACCTAACCTTTTTTTCTCGCCGCCCTGGTAGACGAAGGCGGGGGTCCATTCGCCTGACGTCCCGGAGCAGGAGCAGGGCCAGAAAATCCGACCCGAGCAGGAAGAGCGTGTAGAGACCCATGAGCCGGACCGGGTCGACCCGGTAGAGCCGCACCTCCGCGAGCAGGGAGACCGCTCGCTCGATCCGGCGGAGCCGGTTGGGCGAGCGCGAGGTACCCGGCCGGGCCGACCCGGTCCCGATCGGCGAGACGGGCGGTCGCGCGGACCTGCGTCAGCTCGCCGTCGACCTCCCGGCGGAGGCGGGCAACCAGCGACCTCTCCCCGAGATGTTCTCCACCCCCCGGTGATCGGACCATGGCTGCCCCGTGCTGCCGCCGGCGGCCCGGTGAGCGCCGCCATGCAATCGGCAGTCGCAGATGGGGCGCGTGGGAATAAGAAACCAGGCCACGCACCGAAAACCCCAAGCGCCCGGACGTCCTCATTCCCGGAGAGGTGACCGGACGGACCCACTGCTCGTGTACGTCGCCGCGCTCCTCCTGGTCGGCGTCGTCGTTGGCGTCATGGCCGGGCTCTTCGGCGTCGGCGGCGGGTTCCTGATGGTTCCGGCGCAGTTCTGGGCGCTCGGCCTGCTCGGTGTCGATCCGGAGACGGCGCTCCGCACCGCCTTCGGCACCAGTCTCGCGGTCGTGATCCCGACGGCCGCCTCGGGCGCGTGGGCCCATCACTGCCGGAGGTGCGTGCGGTGGGACGCCGTACGGTGGATGGGTCCGTCGGCCGCGATCGCCTCGCTCGCCGGAGCCCTGCTCTCGACCCGCGTGCCCGGCCGTCCGCTCGAGCTCCTGCTCGGGCTCGTGCTCTGCGGAGCCGCGGTCCAGCTCCTGCTGCAGCGGGCCTCGTGCGACCTCGGCGGCGAGGAGCGTACGCTCACGCGGGGCGGATACCTCGCCCTCGGTCTCCCGGGAGGGGTGCTCTCGGGCCTCCTCGGCATCGGCGGCGGGATCGTGCTCGTCCCCCTCCTGAGCCTCGTCCTCCGGTACCCCGTCCGGACGGCCGTCGGTACCTCCACGCCCGTGATCCTCTGCGCGGCCTTGGGCGGCGTCGTGGGGTACGCGCTCACCGCGCCGGCCGCCCTCGTGGCGCTACCCCTGTCGGTCGGCTACGTCAGCCTGCCCAGCGCCGCGGCCCTCGCACTCGCTTCGGTGCCGATGGCACAGCTCGGCGCCCGGCTCGCGCACGCCTGTCCTCCGCGGCTCCTCAGGACAGCGCTCGCCGGGGTGATGATCCTCGTCGGCCTCCTCATGCTCGACGTGCCCCGGCTCCTCGGGCTCTAGGGCGGACGGCCCGAGGTCGTCACGCCTATATAGCCCGCTTCACAGATCTCTTGCGGAGCCTATGCCGAACGTCACCGTCCTCCTCGACGCCCGCACGGTCCCCGAGGCCCGGGTCGCGCTCGTCCACCCGGCCCGCGGGGTCGAGCACACCTACGCCTCCCTCAGGGCCGAGGCGAACCGCGTCGGCGCGGGGCTCCTCGGGCTCGGCGTCCGGAAGGGGGACCGGGTCTGCATCTACCTGGACTCCTCGGCCGAGTACCTGATCTCCTATCTCGCCTGCTGGCGGATCGGCGCCGTCGCGGTCCCGACCAACATCGTCTACCGGGAGCGGGA
>JADGNL010000030.1 GCA_017883495.1 Methanomicrobiales archaeon
ACCGGGGCCTGACGGCCTCCGGCATCATATACTATCGAAGACAATACTCCTGGTGAAGGCGGGGGGCCGAGTCGGCCTCCCCGCGTCTCTTCCCGGGTTCCCACGCCCGACCCATCACCACGGAATCGATTATGGACCTGGCCGCGATCCTCATATCCTGGTTTCCGTTTCTCCTAACCGGTATCATCGCCACCCTCGGGCTCGTCCTTTCCGCTCTCGGCATCGGGTTCGCGATCGGCCTGCCGGCCGCGATCGGACAGGTCTACGGATCGCGCTCCGTCAAGTCCCTGGTCAGCGTCTACGTCTGGTTCTTCCGGGGCCTGCCCCTGCTGGTCCTCCTCTTCCTCTTCTACTTCGGGATCTTCCCCCTGCTCGGTCTCGGCGACGTCTCGCCGTTCGTCGTGGGCGCGCTCGTGCTCGGGCTCCACGGCGGCGCGTACCAGGCCGAGATCTTCCGCGGCGCGATCCTCTCGATCGGCGAAGGGCAGATGACGGCCGCTCGCTCGCTCGGCATGAGCCGGGCCCAGGCGATCCGGCACGTGGTCCTGCCGCAGGCCCTCCTGATCGCCCTGCCGGGCTGGTCGAACGAGTACCCGACGGTGCTGACCGACACCTCGATCTGCTACGCGATCGGCGTGACCGAGCTCCTGACGCGGGCCTCGGTGATCGTCTCGACCGAGTACATCGCGATGCCGATCTACCTGGCCTGCGCCGGGATCTACCTCGTCCTGAACTACACGGGAATGAAGGCCCTGAACGTCCTGGAGAAGCGGGTCTCGGTCCCCGGGTTCCAGGTCGGGAGCGACTGATCATGACCACCGACGACACCATCCTCCGCGTCGAGGGGCTCGCGAAGTCCTTCGGCACGACCGAGGTCCTCAAAGAGATCTCGTTCACGGTCCGGAAGGGCGAGACCAAGGCCTTCATCGGGCCCTCGGGCACGGGCAAGAGCACGCTCCTCCGGTGCATCAACCAGCTGATCGTCCCCGATCGGGGTCGCATCTACCTCCACGATGAGGAGGTCACCCACGCGGGCGCGAGGATCAACCACTACCGCGCCAAGATCGGCATGGTCTTCCAGAACTTCAACCTCTTCGACCACCTGACCGCGCTCCGGAACGTCGAGATCGCGCTCCTGAAGGTCAAGGGGATGAAGGAGCAGGAGGCGCGCGAGAAGGCGCTCTTCGAGCTCCGCCGCGTCGGCATGGAGGACCGGGCCGAGCACTACCCGGCGCAGCTCTCGGGCGGGCAGGCCCAGCGGGTCTCGATTGCCCGCGCGCTCGCGATGGACCCCGACGTGATGCTCTTCGACGAGCCGACCTCGGCCCTCGACCCGGAGCTGACCGGCGAGGTGCTCGAGGTGATCCGGGGCCTCGCCCAGGCCGGAATGACCATGCTGATCGTCACCCACGAGATGCGCTTCGCCCTCTCGATCGCGGACGAGATCTGCTTCATGGAGCACGGGACGATCCTCGAACGGGGCCCGCCCGCCGACCTCAGGGCCAGCCCGGCCTTCGAGCGGACCCGCCAGTTCGCGGGCCGGTTCGCGGAACTGTAGGGAGTCGACATGGACCAGCTCGCCTTCATCACGGGAACCCTCCTGCCCGCCCTCTGGGGGGGGCTCGTGGTCACCCTCGGGCTGATCGCGGCCACGGCCCCGTTCGGTGTGCTGATCGGCGCCGCGATCGCGGTCGGGCGCGTGTACGGCGCCCGGCCGGTCCAGTATCTCGCCCGGGCTTACGTGGCCTTCTTCAAGGGCTGCCCGCTCCTGCTCCTCCTCTTCATCCTCTACTTCGGCCTCCCGTCGGTCGGCATCTCGCTCTCGCCGTTCGTGGCGGCCGTCCTGGGTTTCATCTTCTGCAACTCGGCGTACGACTCCGAGTACATCCGCGGCTCGATCAAGTCGATCAAGGAGGGTCAGTTCACGGCCGGCCTCGCCCTCGGCATGAGTCGGACGCAGGTGATCCGGTACGTGATTCTTCCCCAGGCGATGCGCCGCTCGATCCCCGGCCTCGTCAACGAGTTCGTCTACCTGATCAAGTACTCGTCCCTCGCGTACATGATCACCGTGATCGAACTGACCGGGGCCGGGAAGATGATCGCGACCCGGTACTTCACCTACAACGAGACCTTCTTCGTGGTCGGGCTCGTCTACCTCTCGCTCGTGACGGTCACCACGATCGGCGCGCACCTGCTCGAGCGGCGCGTGGCCGTCCCGGCCTAGGCGTCGGAAGGGGACGGAGAGGTCGGCGCTGCCGTCGCGGCCGTCCCCTCTCCGCCCGACGGGACCATGGGCAGGGTCACGTGAAAGACCGACCCCTCGCCGGGGACCGAATCGACCCAGACGCGTCCCCCGTGCCGTTCGACGATCTTCTTGACGATCGCGAGCCCGATCCCGGTCCCCTGGTAGACGTCGCGGGTGTGGAGCCGCTGGAAGATCACGAAGATCCGATCGTAGTACTCGCGCTCGATCCCGATCCCGTTGTCGGCGACCATCACGTGCCACATCCGCCGGTCGCGGACGGCCGAGATCGTGACCTCGGGCGGGACGTCGGGGCGGCGGAACTTGATCGCGTTCGAGATCAGGTTCTCGAAGACCTGGACGAGCTGGCCCCGGTCCCCCCAGACCGTGGGGAGATCGGCGTACCGGACGTCGGCCCGGCCCTCGGCGATCACGCACCGCAGGTCGACGACCGCGTCCCGCGCGGCCTCATCGAGGGAGAGGGCGCCGAACGGCCGACTCCGCGTCGAGACCCGCGAGAAGGCGAGGAGGTCGTTGATCAGGAGCTGCAAACGGCTTCCGCCCTCGGCGATGTACCCGATCATCTCGTC
>JADGNL010000208.1 GCA_017883495.1 Methanomicrobiales archaeon
CATCTCCCTTCCATCCGCCGATTCGGCGTTATCCGGTCTGCCACCGCCCTCAGGGGCAACGTCGGATGAGCAGCCCGACATTCATCGCAACCAGGGGGACGTGAATCCGGTCTGGTCGTACCGGAGGCCCATTTCCCAGCGTTTCCGGGAAATACCGTCAAATTTTGCCGGAACATCAATGGTTATTGGTAACCCGGACCAGGTATCACTCCATGAATTGCTTCAGTGGCGTCCCGGCCCGGTATGGAGACCACCGCGCCCGTTGGGCCTGGTACGAGCTCGGATCGATAATCCTCTACGCAGCGGCGATCGGCGTGAGCATCGCGATTGCACTCACGGATCTCCGGATCCGGTTCTGAGAGTCCCCGGAGCGATCCGACCCCGCTGTCATTCGTACGATCCGTCGGTGCCCGAGGAGCGCGATCGGAGGGGCGCATCGGTGTCGGGTATCCCGGCAGCAACCACGCATTGATCTTTGTTTTAATATCTTTGCCAGAAATTCTTCGTGATGCGGTCGCATCCTTATCGGAGGCATCGGTAAAATATTACAGAACCACCCGTTCGTCCGGGGATGATCACATAATTCCTGCCTTCCGAACCGCTGCTACTGTCTGTCTTTCGACCTTTCAATCATCCTCGAAACCCTTTCCGTAGTCTTACCCGTTGGGGACAACAAACAAGGCTTATCCTCCACCTCGTGCAAGGTACCAGCAGAAGGAGAAGGTGGTCCGTCTGCAGGTCTCGATGAAACTGGAGATGAAGGACAGTCCGGGGCAGCTCGTGGCCGCCCTGACGCCGATCTCGGAGTACGGCGGCAACATCATCGCCGTGATCCACCAGCGGGAGCCGGAGTCGCCGTCCGACACGCTCGGCGTCCAGATCGTTCTCGAGATCGCACAGGAGCGGCTGGACGCGCTCGTGGGCGCGATCAAGCTCCAGGGCGTCAGCATCCTCCGGCTCGGCGAGGAGCGGCTTCTCTACCGGCAGTCCGTGATCATGATCGGCCACCTGATCCACACCGATATCGGGGATACGATCGGCCGGATCGATGCCACCGGGTTTGCCGAGGTGGCCGAGCTGAACGTCCACATGCCCGCCATCGCCGAGCCGTCGACCGCGCTGATCACGATCAAAGCGACCACGCGCTCCGAGATGGGGCGGGCCCTCGACGTTCTCCGTACGGTGGCAGCCGAGAAGGGGTTGCTGATCGTCGAGCCGCTCGCGGGGGCCGAGGCATGAGGGTCGCCGTGCTCGGGCTCGGGGCCGTCGGCAAGGGCCTGCTCCGGACGCTCGCGGCGAAACCGGAGCTCGACCTCGTGCTGACTGCGGCCGCGGACTCGTCGTCGGCCTGCATCGACCCCGACGGTCTCGACCCGACCGCGGTCCTCGACGCGAAGTGCGCTACCGGCCGGTGTGGTGCCTCCGGCCTCTCCGCTACCGACGTGCTCGCCTCAGGGGCGTACGACGTGCTCGTCGAGCTGACCCCGACCAACGCGCTGACCGGCGAGCCCGCGCTCACGCACATCCGGTCCGCTATCGAACGCGGAAAGCACGTGGTCACCTCCAACAAGGGGCCGATCGCGGTCGACCACGCCGGGCTTACGGCCCTGGCCGACGAGGCGGGGGTCGCGCTCCGGTACGAGGCGACCGTGGGCGGGGCGATCCCCGTGATCCACGCGATCCGCGACGGTCTCGCCGGCAACCGGTTCTCTTCGATCACGGGCGTGCTGAACGGCACCTGCAACTACATCCTGACACGGATGGACGACGAGGGCCTGACGTACGAGCAGGCCCTTGCCGAGGCGCGGGAGCTCGGGTATGCCGAGGCCGACCCGACGTACGACGTCCGCGGGATCGACGCGGCCATCAAGCTCGTGATCCTCGCGAACACCTGCTGGAGCCTCGGCGTAACCCTCGACGATGTCTCGATCACCGGGATCGACGGCCTGACCGTGGACGCGCTCCGCCTCGCCGCCGACCAGGACTGCACCATCCGGCTGATCGGCGAAGTGGCGCCGGCAGAGAACCTGCTCCGTGTCGCCCCGCGCGTCCTGCCGCGCAACCACCCGCTCGTGATCGAGGGGACGCTCAACGCGGTCATGCTCTCGACGGACATGGCCGGCGAGGTCACCCTGATGGGCAAGGGCGCGGGATCGGTCGAGACCGCGTCGGCGATCATCGGCGACCTGATCGCGATCCGCGACCGTTACGTCGAGTGCGGGTGAGACATGTCCCGCGTGCTCGAGCGGCGCCGGCAGCTCCTCTCCCTGATGCGGCAGGTCACGCTCGAGAGCGGCTCCTTCACCATCGCCGAGATCGCGGCCTCGCTCGGGCTGCCGAGGTCCACCGTACAGGACTGGGTGAAGCGGCTCGAGGCCGAGGGCTGCGTCGCCGGGCAGGTCGGAAGCCGGGGGCGGTACGGCGCGCGGTTCGTCGCGATCAGCGCCATGCCGC
The DNA here is from genome assembly GCA_017883495.1 of Methanomicrobiales archaeon. GTDB lineage: Archaea > Halobacteriota > Methanomicrobia > Methanomicrobiales > Methanospirillaceae > UBA288. The sequence goes on from JADGNL010000208.1 coordinate 2,455, forward strand.
GCTCGACCTGTCGCCGGGTCTTCACGACCATCGACGGGGACGAGGTCGCGATCTTTCACAAATGTCTCTCCTCGGCCTGCGCCGGCTTCTGCGGGTACCACCACCGTGCTGCGGGAGGCGTGATCGAGTCGGTCGAGCGGGACGGGAACCTGCTCCGCGAGACCGCACGCGTCGGACGGCGCCGGCTCGAGATCGGGCTGCCCCCGCTCCCGGCCGTGGGTGTCGAGGGGGTGCGGCTCGAGAACGGGCTCGTCGTCCAGGAGCTCCGGTCGATCGGCGGGCCGGCGTACTCGCTCTCGGAGATGATCGGGCATGCCGACGGCGTGCTCGAAGTCCGGCTCGACCGGGTTGGGGGGCTCACCCGGGCGGAGGTCGTGACCCGTGCCCTTCTTCACCTCCTGATCGGGATCGACGACACAGACGCCGCCGGGGGCGGCGCCACCTTCGCCCTCGCCCTCGCCCTGCTCCAGCACCTCGCGCGACTCGAGGGGGTGCAGCCGATCGGCCATCGCGTCGTGATGCTCGACCCCGGAATCGCGGAGCGGACCGCCGGGAACGCGTGCAGCTACCTCGAGCTCGCGGTCGAGGCTGACATGCTCGCAACCGTGGCGCAGCACGCCGTCCGGTTCGTCTCGGACGAGGCCTTCTCGCCGGAGTGGGGGGTCGCGATCCGTACCGGTTTCCGCGTGCCGGCTGCCCTCAGAGAATTCGCCGCCCGCGCGCGTACGGGTCCCGTCACGCGCGACGAAGCCGTCGCTGTGGCGTCCTTGACCGGCGTCTCCCTTCACGGCGGACGCGGTGCGATCGGTGCGCTCGCGGCGATCGGGACGGCCGGTGCGACGATCGAAGTCCAGCTCGACCCGACCGTCCCCCTCTGAGTCCGAAAAGTCGTGGAGACCGCGACCGCTCTTCTTCTTTCATGCCCCGACAGCGAGCGCGCTCCGTCGGAAAAGAGATGGACCGGGTGCCCGTTCACTCGTAGATCCGGGTCCCGCCGTTGTCGTACACGACACCCCGCCGCACCGTGTACGGACCGATATCGTTGTAGACCTTGACCTGGCTCGCTTCGTTCGCCGCGGCGAGCGAGAGCTTCTCGGTCAGGACGTTAAAGGTCCCGAGATAGATGTAGGAGTTCTTCCGGACCTGGGTCGGATCAGCCGGCATCTTCCGCGCCATGGTCCCGACGAAGCCCTCGAGCATCACCGCGCGAGGTATGTCCGAGTTGATCGTCCGGTTGCCGACCGCATGCAGCCACTCAGCGCCCGCGATCTCCTGCGCATCGAACCGCGGGTAGTCGATCCGGTCGTCGAGCGCGATGGAGGTGGGTTCGTCCCCGAGCGCCGAGTAGATGAAGCCCGTGTTGAAGAGGACGAAGATGCAGAGGAACGCGGCGATCGCACGCGTCGCCGTCTCGCCCGAGAGGTCGATGGCCGAACTCCGGAACGCGCGGCGCAGGAACCGGAAGGCTTCGAGGACGCCAATGACGAAGAAGGGCGTGAGGAAGATCAGGGTGATCTGATAGAGCCGCGTCGTGTTCAGGGCGCTCGAGAAGAACGGAAGGATCACGCCGGCGACAGCGAGGGCGAAATTGACGAGCGAGATGGAGAAGTACTCGCGATCGATCGCGAAGTACTCGCCGCCGAGGTCCATCTTCTGCGGCTTCAGGAGGAGGGAGAGGATCCCGAAGAAGATGAAGAACTGGGCCACTACCTGGATGTATTTGCCGACCTGGTGGAGCGGTGTCGTCGCCGTGGTGACGATGATCGAGAGCCCCTGCGTCGTCTCGGGATCGAGGAAGCCCGAGACCATGTTGTTCGAGAACTGGAGGGCGAGCCCGGTGATCGAGTTCAGGGCCGAGGAGGAGGAGATGAACATGTACCAGCCGAGCGCGAAGATGAAGAAGAGCAGGACGAAGTCGAGAGTAAGCGCCCGCTCGCCCGCGTGGCGCGGCCGGAAGTTCGGGCCGTACCCGCGCTTCTCCCAGTCGAAGAGCGGGGAGAACCGGTCGCGGATCCGGTTGAGCGAGCCGAGCTCGGAGACCACGAGGATCACCCACGCCAGGCCGATGGTGACCATGAACAGATACGACAGGCCGTAGTGCGAGACCGCGAGCGAGAACGCGAAGAGGATCAGGATAATGTACTTCCTGATCTTGTTGAGGTCCTTGTTGATGATCAGGAGCGCGATCAGCACGAGGAAGAGCTCGGCGACCTCCTGCCGCGCCACCTGGAGCATCTCGCTGAAGAAGACGAAGAACGTGATGAAGAAGAACGTGCCGTAGAACGCGACGCGGTCGTACGACTGGCGGCGGACGATCATGTAGATGCCCGGTGCCGCGAACGAGAAGAGGAGCGGGTAGACGATCTTGAAGACCCAGACGATGTTGATGTTGCAGAGGATCGAGTAGATCGGCGCGAGCATCACTATCGAGAGCATCGCGTTGATGTTCGAGTAGATCGAGAAGTCCCAGGCCGCGTTCTGGATCACGAGGTTCGCGATGTAGAACTCCTGGTTGATATCCCAGCCCCAGATGTGGTTCGAGATGAGCGAGGCATGGAGCAGGAGGGCGAGCGCGACCGTCCAGATCACGAACGGGTAGAACCGTTCGGGCACGACCCGCCGGAAAGCGACGAGCACCGGGACGATCGCGATCGCGGCGAGCAGCACGAACAGGAGCGTGTTGACCCGGTAGTTGTTGACGAGCCAGGCGCCGAAGATTGCCAGGAACGGGAGGAGCGCGAAGAGGAAGACGGGCCAGCCGAAGGTCTCGCCGATCGTGATATACTCCGGCTGGTTGTAGTCGCGGTCCACGATGTACGCGATCACGGCCCCGGCAAAGACGAAGACCGTGAGCGTGATCAGGAGCGGCCCCTCCGAGATCGGCTTGAGGAGGTCGAGCATCGGGTAGATCGTGTTGATCGCGAACCCGACGAACATCACGGTCGCGAGCGAGAGCCCCACCGAGAAGAGGAAGGTCTCGATCGCCCCGACTTTGTGCACGCGCAGGATGCGGAGCAGGACGATGCCGGGGATCCATGTCAGGTAGACGAACCCGACCACCTGCCGGAGGAGCGGTATCCCCGCACCGTTCTCCTCGAGCACGAGCGTGAGCCAGAGCAGGAGCTGGATGCCGAGCACGACACCGAGGAACGGGACGATCCCCCAGTCGTTGAGCCGGAACGGGTCGCGGATCCTCATCGGGAGCGCTCCATGACCTCGCGGTATGCCGCGATCGTCCGGTCCGAGATCGGCCCCCAGGAGAGCTCGCGTGTCATCTTCTCGTAAGCGGCCGCACCCATGGTAGTCCTCAAGGGTTCGTTCTGCAGCGTCTTCAAGATTCCCGTAGCGAGCTCTTCCGGGTCACGAGGGGGGACGATCCAGCCGGTGCGCCCCTCCTCGACGACCTCGGGGATGGCTCCGACCTCCGTGACCACGACCGGTTTTTTAAAAGCGTAGGCGATCGGGATCACACCTGTCTGGGTTCCCTCGATGTAGGGAAGGACCACGAGCCGGGCGCGCGAGAAGAGCACCGGGACCTCGGCGTCGTCGATGAACCGGTTGACGATCTCGATCCGTTCGTCGTCCAGGAGATCTCCATACGGCGCGAGGGAGCCGTCGCCCGCGACGATGAGCCGCGTCGACGGTGATACGACCCAGACGAGCGGCATCGCCTCGAGCAGGTACTGCAGCCCTTTGTACGGCTCGATGCGGCCGAAGAAGAGGACCGCGTCCTCCTCTTCGACTGCGTCGAAGCCAATCCCGGCATAGAACGAGTAGTCCCCGTGCGGGATCACGTAGCAGGGCTGGGACGCGCCGAGCTGCTGCCGCGCCCATTCGCCGTGAACGATCACCGCGTCCGCATATCGGAGGAAGAGGCGCCGTGCGAGTTCCTGGTCCCATGCGCGCGAGCCGGGGTGGGGGTTCACGTCGTGGATGGTGACGATGACCGGATACCTGCGGGTCAGGATCGGCAGGAGCAGCGCGTACCAGAGCGACGCCCCGTTAAAGTGGAGGATGTCCGGGTGCTCCTCGTCGATCGCGGCGAGGAACCGGAACGGCCGCCAGACGCGGAGCGTGTTGGCCACGAAGGTGCGGACCATGTTTCCGACCGGGAGGCGGCGGATACGGACCTCCGGCGAGAACGGGAAACGGGACGGGTCCAGCCCCTCGGGGGCGATCACGACCAGGTCGACCTTGGGTGCGAGCGCGTTCGCCAGCTGCGAGACGTACTGGACGAGTCCGCCCCCGACGTTGTGGGTGAGGAGCACGACCTTCATCGACATTCCGCTGCCTGCTCGAACTCGGCGATGTACTGGTCAGCAATCACGGACCAGTCGTGGCGTTCGGTCACGTAGGTCCGCGCCAGGTCGCCGGCGTGTCTGAGGTCGGAGTCGAGGTATGCGTCCATCGAGACGGCCGCCGCCTCCGGCCGGTCGAAGTCGACGATCCGGCCGAACCCCTGGTCCTCGACGAAGCAGAGGGGCGGGATCCGCGAGACGACCGCGGGCAGGCCCGTCGAGAGCGCCTCGAGCAGGGCGAGGGGGCTTCCCTCGCTCCGGCTGGCCATCACAAAGCAATCGGCGACCCGATAGAGTTCGGGGGTCACGTCGCTGTCGACCGGACCGAGGAACCGGACGGCGTCGTCGATCCCGAGGTCGCGCGCGCAGGAGCGGGTCGCTTCGAGCCGGTCCCCGCTGCCGGCCATGACGAGCGTGGTCTCGGGGCGGAGCCGGTGGAGATGGGTAAAGGTCTCGACCAGGCGCTCGGGCTGCTTGACCTCGGACATGCGCCCGAGGAAGATCAGGACCTTGTGGTCTTCGGGAATCTCGAGGTCGCGGCGGAGCTCCTCGCGCCCCTCGCCGGGCGAGAAGCAGCGGGTATCGACCCCGTTGGGGATCAGCGCGATCCCCGACGGTTCCAGCCCGATCGTCCGCAGGTCGGCGTCGACGGTCTCGGAGACCGCGGTGAACCGGTTCCGGTGGGCCGTCCGGACGAGGGAGCGGCGTTCTATGGCGGACGCGAGGCGATAGTAGCGTTGCGGCGCCATTCCCTGGCAGAACTTGTTCAGGTACGTGGAATGAATCGTCGCGACCCCGTGCGGGAACGGCGACGCGGTCGGAAAGAGCGGGTTGTGCATCCAGATCGCGTCGTACTCGTCGGCACCGGACAGGCGCGCGACTCCCGTCCAGTAGTGGAGAAGGCCGCCAACGGCGAGCTCGCGGATCAGCCGCCGGCTCCCGGCCGTGATATCCGGGCCGGTCGGCGAACAGACCGTGCACCGAACTCCTTTGGCCTTCAGGTGCTCGACCACGCGGTGCGCGACGTTGGCGATCCCGAAGCCGTGGGGGTAGTATTCGGTGGCGCAGACGAGCAGGTTCACGGTATCACGGTCTGCCGGAGGAGGCGGGGGCCGGAGGCGTCGGTCTCCCGGATCGGCTGTTCGCCCGACGCCTCCGGGCGTCAGGCCGGTACGAGCTCGCGGTAGAGGTCAAGGGTCGACTCGACTGTATTCCGCCAGGAGTTCTGCCGGATGATCGTTTCGCGCGCGCGCCGCCCGAGTTCGTCTGCCTCGTCCGGGCGTTCGAGAAGGCCCCGTATCGCGTCGGCCAGGGCGGTCACGTTCCCCTTCGGGAACATCAGGCCTCCGCCGTTCACAATGTCGCGGAGGTGGTCGAACTCGGAGATCACGACAGGCCGACCGCAGGCCATCGCCTCGAGCATGGTCCGCGGCACCCCCTCGTGCAGGCTCGGCAGCACGAGCATCTCCGCCCTCTGGTACTGGGCCGGCATCTCGTCGTACGACATGAACGGAAGATACTCGATGTGGCCGTCGAGGCGGAGCTCGGTCGCCAGCTGCCGGACCTCCGCCTCCTCGGGTCCCTCGCCGACGAGGGTGAGCCGGAGGTCGGGGAACTCGCGGACGAGTTCGGCGGCGGCGTGGATCAGGAACTCGATCCCCTTGCCCTTGACGTACCTCCCGACCCAGAGGAGTCGACGGCAGTCGTCGTCCCGTTTCGACGGATCCGGCCGGAAGATGTCCGTGTTCACGCCGTTCGGGATCACGGAGATCCCGTCGGGATGGACGCCGAACTCGGAGACCAGCAGATCCCGTTCGATCGGCGTATAGCAGATCACCCGATCGGCCGCGTTCAGGGTCCAGCGCCCGAGGGTACTCATGTACCCGACGTTGAGCCAGTGCGGGGCCGAGGCCGACATGATTCCGTGGTTCGTGATCACGAGCGGAGCCGAGCCGTACTTCTTGACGAGCGCGCAGACATTGGTCGGGAAGAAAAGATGTGAGTGGGCGTGGATCACATCGTAGTCGTTCCGCATCTCCATCAGCCGGAAGAAGAGGGTCGGACTGATCGTATTCCCGACCATCTTGATGGAATGGTTGAACCGGAGCACCCGGTATCCGTCCACCCACTCCTCCTCGGGACGGCCGTCGGGGTTGGCCGTCAGCACGGTCACGTCATGGCCTCGCTCGGCCTGCATCCTGGACATCTCGTGGACATGGATGCCGTATCCGCCCACGACGGCCGGGTAGAGGTCGCTCGCGACGCGCAGTATCTTCATTGTGGCAAAATCCGCCCCGCCCCTCTCGGACGGTTCTTCCAAATACTATCTCGGTCGTGAATTAATAGCCTTTCTGGGGACCGCTCGCTTCAATCGCCATGGGAATCGGGCCGTGAGCCGCGGATTCCATGAAAATCGGCGGCGGATAGGCGCAGGACCGTATCGGCGCGAGAAAATCAAACGGTTTAATACCTGCAGCGTGATTATTTGATCATCCATGATCAACGTCGGAGTACTCGGAGCGACCGGCGCCGTAGGACAGCGCTTCGTCCAGCTCCTGGCAGACCATCCGTGGTTCACCCTCACCACCCTGACCGCATCGGGCCGGAGCGCGGGCCGGCGCTACGGCGACGTCGTGGACTGGCGACTCGACGCCCCCTTCCCCGACGCCGTGGGCGACCTGATCGTCGCCCCGACGGATCCGAAGAGTCTCCGCGACTGCGACCTGGTCTTCTCGGCCCTTCCCGCCGAGGTCGCGGGCGAGATCGAGACGGACTGCGCCCGCGAGGGGCTCGGGGTCTGCACGAACGCGTCGTCGCACCGGATGGAGGCCGATATCCCCCTCGTCGTACCCGAGGTGAACCCGGATCACCTGGGGCTGATCGACCTGCAGCACGATCGCGGAAGCGACGGGTTCATCGTGACCAACCCGAACTGCTCGACGATCATCTTCACCATGGGGCTCGCGCCGCTCCGGAAGTTCGGGTTCTCCGATCTTCGCGTCGCGACCATGCAGGCGATCTCGGGTGCGGGCTTCGCGGGCGTGCCGGCGATGGCGATCTACGATAACGTGATCCCGTACATCGGGGGCGAGGAGGAGAAGATGGAGAGCGAGACCCTGAAGATCATGGGTTCCTTCGACGGGAGCACGGTCACCCCGGCCCCGTTCCGCGTCTCGGCCTCGTGCCACCGCGTGCCGGTCATCGACGGGCATACGATGGCGGTCTGGGCCGACGTCGAGGCCTCCCCCGATGAGGTGCGCGAGGCGTTCCGGTCGTGGCGCCCTCCGATCGCGGACCTGCCGACCCAGCCCGACCAGGCGATCAAGCTCTTCGACGAGCCGAACCGGCCGCAGCCCCGCCTGGACCGGATGCGCGGAGGCGGCATGACCGTCTCGGTCGGGCGCATCCGTCCGGGCCTCCGGTTCATTGCGATGGGCCACAACACGATCCGTGGAGCCGCCGGCGCATCGGTGCTGAACGCGGAATTGATCGCACAGAAGAACTACCTCTGACCCAGGGGAGACACGCCGTGAACAATGACAATACAGTGTACGTCGGCAACAAGCCAGTGATGAACTACGTGCTTGCAGTGGTGACCCAGTTCTCGAACGGCGCGGACGAGGTCGCGATCAAGGCCCGCGGCAAGGCGATCTCCCGGGCGGTGGATACGGCCGAGATCGCGCTGAACCGGTTCCTTCAGGGGGTTATGAAGAAGGAGATCCGGATCTCCACCGAGGAGATCGAGACCGATGACGGCCGGACGAATGTCTCGAGCATCGAGATCGTGCTGATGCACCGGGTCTGATCCCCCTCTTCTTCCACGTTTCCGGCGTCGGTTCACTTTCACGCCGCAGGCCTGTCCCATCATATAGCCGGACGCCGAGGATCGTATGGCAGTGCCGCCGGGACTTTCATGTCCGGCGTGCATCCTGCCCGGAGGGTGACCAGAACCATGGATACCGCATCACTGATACGCAAGCGCGTGCGCCGGCGGCAGGCACGGTCGGCCGTCGGGAAGATTGCCGCCCGGCTCGGATCGCTTGTCGTCCGTCGGCGAGTCGTCCCCCTGATCCCGCTCGCGCCG
>JADGNL010000209.1 GCA_017883495.1 Methanomicrobiales archaeon
ATCGGGAACGCGCTCAAGTTCACGCGGAATCGCGAGGTCGCCGAGATCGAGATCGGGTCCTCCGAGGAGACGGGCGGCCCGGTCTACTATGTCCGCGACAACGGCGTCGGCTTCGACCAGAAGTACGCCAAGACGCTCTTCCAGGTCTTCCACCGGCTCCACGACGCACGCGAGTACGAGGGGACGGGGGTCGGCCTCGCGATCGTGCAGCGGATCATCGAGCGGCACGGGGGCCGGATCTGGGTCGAATCCGAGCCGGGACGGGGAACAACCTTTTTCTTCACACTAAGTGAGTGGAATGACGATGGAGCTGAACGGGGAGAAGGACATCCTGCTGGTTGAGGACAACCCGCACGACGTGGAGCTGATCCTCCATGTCTTCGAATGGTCGAACATCCACAGCCGGGTCAGGGTGGTGTGGGACGGACAGGAGGCGCTGGACGCCCTCTTCGAGGAGAAGATGCGCCCGCGCGTCATTCTGCTCGACCTGAAACTGCCCAAGGTGGGTGGCCTCGAGGTGCTCCGACAGATCAAGGAGGACGCGTCCCTCCGCGAGATCCCGGTGGTGGTCTTCTCCTCGTCGGCCGAGGAGCGGGACATCGCGCTCAGTTACGGCCTCGGCGTGAACAGCTACATCGTCAAGCCGGTAGAGTTCGACCGGTTTGCCGACGTGATCCGCGAGATCGGCTGCTACTGGCAGCTGATCAACCGCCCCCCCGACGGCGGACCAGCAGCGGAGTGAGCCCGACCCGTCACCCCTTCTGCGTTCCGTACCAGCCCTCCATCCAGTCCGAGAGCGGGAGCTCGGCGAGTCCTTTCGGCGTGACCCAGCGGAATGCGTCGTGCTCTCCGGAGAGCACGACCTCCTGGCTCGAAGCCGTTGCGCTCAGGACCAGGTGAACTACGCGCCCATAGCGACGCTCCTGGTCCCCCGCACCGAGCAGCCGGCCGGGCTGGACATCGAGGCCCGTCTCTTCCCCGACCTCGCGTACAAGGGCGTTGCGGACTCGCTCGCCCGGGCCGATCGAACCTCCCGGGAACTCCCATCGCTCGGGGTTGTACTCGCTCGTCCCCTGCCGGCGAAGGAGGAGGAGGCGCCCGCGCCGGTCCGCGATCACCGCGTGGGCGGCGAGGTTCAGCGGGCCGCGGGGATCCCGGTCCATGCAGGATCCTGTGCGGCAGAACTGATATAGTTCGCGCACGGGGGGGCGGGCCTGAAAGATCCCGACGGGAGGCAGACCGTCAGAGCCCGGCCCGGACAGCCCGGACGGCCTCGACCATGTGCGAGAGCTTGGCGAACGCGGTCTCCCTGGAACGCATCCGGAGGCCGCAGTCGGGGTCGATCAGGAGCCGCTCCGGCCCGAAGACCTCGACCCCCCGCTCGACCCGGGCGCGAAGGGTCTCGACCGTCTCGACCTCGTCCGAGGACGAGACGACGGCACCGAACCCGATGCGCTTCTCCCCGAGCTCGCGCGTGCCGAGCACTTCCAGGTTCCCCGGATGACCGGCGAACTCGAGGTCGAGGATAGCGACGGGGTACCGGAGAAGGGCGTCGATCATGCCCTCGATCGGCCCGCAGGCGTGGAGCGCGACCGGCACCGGGAGGCCCTCGGCCACCACGCCGACGGCTCCGGCGGCGGCGGCCGGGTCGGCGGCACCGGTCGAGAGGATCGGCTCGTCGATCTGGATCATGCAGACGCCGGTCCAGACGAGCGCCCGGGCCTCCGCGGCCAGCACCCCGGCGAGGTCGAGGGCGAGCTCCTCCTTGTCCCGGTAGACACGGGTGTCGAGGTGGAGCGCGTGAGCCAGCGTGGTCGGTCCGGTAAGGATTCCCTTGACGTACGGGGCCTTTGACCGGGCGTAGCGGACGTCCTCGACGGTGATCGGGTGCGCCGGCGGCCCGATCCGGCCGATGACACGCCCCTCGCGGACGCCGGGGAGCTGCCCGGTAAACGCCGCCACCATGTCCGCGCGGACCTGACCGTCCGAGACGATCTCGATCCCGGCCCGGAGCTGGTCGGCGACCGCGGTCTCGAGGGCCGTCCGGTGCCGGTCGAGGAGGGAGCGGAGTCCGCGCCCTTCGACCGGGGGGTACGACCCGACCACGGTCGTCGGCAACAGGACCGGGGGCAGGCTCATGGCACGAGCCGGTGGCGGTCGCGCGGAAAGAGCACGGCCTCGCGGACGTTCGCGAGATCGAGCATGGTCATCACGAACCGCTCGACCCCGAGGCCCCAGCCTGCATGTGGCGGCATCCCGTACCGGAACGGCCGGAGGTAGAACTCGAACGAGGCGGGGTCGAGGCCCTTGGCCACGAGCTGCTGCTCGAGCATGTCGTGCCGGTGGACGCGCTGGGCGCCGGAGGAGAGCTCCATGCGGGGGTGCATCAGGTCGAAGGCCCTGCAGATCGACGGGTCGTCCTCGTACGGCAGAGCATAGTACGGCCGGATCGAGGTCGGCCAGTCCGTGACGAAGTAGTGCTCGCCCATCGCCTCGCCGATCGCCCGCTCGGCCGACGGCGAGAGGTCGTCGCCGAAGGCGATCGGCTCCTCGATCCGGCCGGCCGCGATCTCGATCGCCTCGGTGTAGGGGAGACGGGGGAACGGGGCCCGCGGGAGCGCCAGCTCGGCGAAGCCCCCGCGGGCGAGCGCGTCGGCGCAGGTGGCGGCGACGTGCTCGTAGCATGAGACCACGAGCTCCTCGAGAAGGGTCATCACGTCCTCGTGGTCCGCGAACGAGACCTCGGCGTCGATCGAGGTGGCCTCGTTCAGGTGGCGCGTGGTGTTGTGCTCCTCGGCCCGGAAGATCGGGCCGATCTCGAAGACCTTCTCGAACCCGGCGCCCATCATCATCTGCTTGTAGAGCTGGGGCGACTGGTTCAGGAAGGCCTCCTTCTCGAAGTAGGCGATCGGGAAGAGCTCGGTCCCCCCCTCGGTGGCGGCCGCGACGATCTTCGGGGTCGTGATCTGGATGAAGTCGTGCTTGTGCAGGTACCGCGACGTCTCGTGGAGCACGGCCGAGCGGACCTGGAAGATAGCCGCGATGCGGGGTCGGCGGGCGTCGAGGAAGCGCACGTCGAGGCGGGTGTCGAGCTCGGCCGGCACCTTCTCGGCCACGTCGAGCGGAAGCGGCGTCTCGGCCCGCGAGAGGATCTCGAAGGAGCTCGGGACAAGCTCGCGCCCGCCCGGCGCCTTCTCGGTCGCCTTGATCTCCCCGGTCACCATGACCACCGACTCGCGCGAGACCGACCGGACGGCATCGGCGACCTCGGGGGGGACCTTCTTCTTCGGGACCGTGACCTGCAGGATCCCGGTCCTGTCGCGCAACAGAACGAACGTGAGCCCGCCGAGGTCCCGGACCTCGTGGACGAACCCGACGCACTTCGCGCGTCCAATCTCGGGGGTGACCTTTGCTATCGGCGTCCGCATCGAAAAACCTGAGATCAATGGGCTCTGCGGGGTAATTGGTTTTGTGGAGTCCCGGGAGGGGGAAAAAGGGTGAAGGTTACTTCTGCCGCTGCGCCATCAGCTGCGGCTCGATCACCACGCGATCGACCGCGTGGATCACGCCGTTCTTCGCGATGATGTCCGGCCGGACGATCGTGGCCTCGCCGACCCGGGCGTGCGCCCCGAGCGGCCTGAGCTGGAGGTCGCTGCCGTCGAGCGCCCGGAGTGAGCGCTCCGTTTTGAGGTCCTTGGCCATCAGCCGCTCCTTCACCACGTGGTGCGTGAGCACCTGCCGCGCCCGGGTTGTGTCGTCCCCGATCCAGCGCATGGCCCCGGCCTGCGCCGACTCGAAGGCCGCGTCCTCGGGGGCGAAGACCGTGAACGGCCCGGCCCCCTTCAGGGTCTCCTCGAGCCCCGCGTCGCGGATGGCTCTGAGCAGGTTCGAAAAGGCGCCGTCGTGCTCGAGGGTGCCGATGATATCCATCTGGTTGATCTCGACCATACCATATCACTCCTGGTGCTTGTGTCACTCAATGTGGCACCTGCGATATAATGTTTCTGGAGAAAGCCGGGCGATGGTTCGGTAGTCCCGCGGCTCTCCACGTCGCTCCCCCGCCGAGAACGGCCCCAACCTCTCCCTCAGTCGCTCCAGATCACGACCGGGTCGATGGTCGCGTCGATCAGCAGGTCGAACGGCACCCGGTCGCACCATCCCGTCTTCTCGAACATCTGCTGAAAGCAGACCCCGACCACGGCGGCCGTCGGGTAGCGGTCGAGGAGGGCGATCACCTCGTTCGCGCCGACGGGGCTGTTCTCCATCGAGAGCCCGCCCATGACCACGATCACGCGTGGCCGGAGCGGACCCGCGGGGCCCGCGGCCTGGACGCCGACGTTCGCGACCGGCTCGAGCCGGCGGGCCGCGCCCTCGTCCACGCCGGGGACGAAGATCTGCGTCACCGGCAGGGACCGGGTGGCGAACGCGAGGAGTTCGACGAACGGCGTGCAGGTCCCCGGCACCCCGACGTAGACGACCTGCTCGCCCTCCCCGAGCCCGAGCCCCTCGATGAACTCACGGAACGGCCGGAGGATCCCGGGCACGCCCTTCAGCACCGACTGCTGCTCCATGGATACCCGATGGCACCGGGGGAATATCAAGGATTCGCACACATCGGACCGGCGAATCAAAGAGCAATCTTTGTATAGTAGGTGGTCCATGCTGACCCCATGGCATTGTCGCTTACCGACAAACTGGTCGGGTTCATCGTCCGGCCCGTGGAGACGTTCCGCGCCGTCCGCGACGAAGAGCTCGCGCCCCCGGCGATCTACTATCTCGTACTGCTGATCATCAACGCGATCCTCACCGCGATCGTGGCGTACCTCGGTTTCGGCGCCGCCAGTGCGGCGGGGGGGTATAACCTCGGACTCGCCGGCAGCGCAGGTGCATTCGTCGCCGGCCTGATCGGGGCGTTCATCTTCGGGATCATCGGCCTGATCCTCTGGTCGATCTTCCTGCACATCGGCGCCAAGGTTATGGGGGGGCGCGGCGATTTCGCCGACTCGTTCAAGTCCGCCGTCTATGCCCAGACCCCGGCCCTGCTGCTCGGGTGGATCCCGATCATCAGCATCATCTTCACGTTGTGGGCGATCGTGCTGCTGTTCCTGGGTGTACGCGAGCTCCACGAGCTCGACACCATGAGGGCCGTGATCGCGGTCATTATCGCGGTGGTACTCTATATCATCGTGATCGTGATCCTCGCGCTCCTCGGTCTCGCGCTTCTCGGCGGTATCGCCGGGCTCGCGAGTGTCCCCGGCGTCACGTCGCCGACCTGAACCCCCCTTCTTTTTTTTTCTGGCTGCGGCCTCTCCACCGGCTATCGGCAATCCTCTAGGGAACTGTCCCTGAATCCGCATCGACAATTGTAAAATGATTTAAATAGGGATATGACTATGCTCATAGTATGGCACTATCAATCACTGAAAAGATCCAGGGCTTCATTCTGCGCCCCGTAGAGACGTTCCGCGCCGTCCGCGACGAGACCTTCGGGGACGCCATCACCTACTTCGTGGTGCTGCTGATCATCAACGCCGTCCTCTCCGCGATCGTCGGGTTCCTCGGATTCAGCGCGATGGGGATGCCCGGCTCCGCGATCGCCGGAGCCGGCGGCGTCGGCGCCATGATCGCCGCCTTCATCTTTGCGGTGATCGCCGGGATCATCGGCCTGATCGTCGGCGCGATCATCCTGCACATCGGCGTCGTCGTCATGGGCGGACACGGCGGGTTCATGCAGACCCTCAAGGCGGCCGTGTACGGCCTGACGCCGTACTACCTGCTCGGCTGGATCCCGATCATCGGGGCACTGGCAGGGATCTGGGGGCTCGTCATCGAGATCTTCGGCATCCGCGAGCTCCACGACATGACCACGGGCCGGGCCGTCATCGCCTGGCTGATCTCGCTCGTGATCATCATCATCATCGTCGTGATCCTCGTTGTGATCGTCGGCCTGGCCTTCCTCGCCCTGTTCGGCATCGCCTCGAGCTCGGGGGCGATCCCCGCGGTCACCATCTCCCCCTGATCCTCTTTTTTTGAGCCCGCGGGGAACGGCGACGGACAACGGGCGCCCACATCTCCCGTGACTCGGCCCCCCTTTCCGGGGAGTCGCCCGTTAGTACGGGCTCCGCCGAGCTGGGGACGATCCGCTGTTCCGGTTCCCCAATTCGACGTGCGGGGATTACGACGGGACTCCGCGGTCCGTCTTTCGTTTCCGGTCCGTATATCGCCCGTCGATATCGCCGTGCAACGTCGGGGTGCAAATTTCTATTATAAGCCCCGTGCGAGGTGGATCTGTCGAGAGATTCGGCAGAGGAGGAGAGAGATGGAGAAGGAGAACCAGTCAGTCGGCGAGCTTGTTCAGAAGCTCCTGCAGGGAACGACGTACGATATGCTCGACGCGGCCGAGGCGGTTGCCGCGCACGGCGAGGGCGCCGTCGGCGCGATAGCGGACCTGCTCGGATCGGCCGAGCGCGAGACGCGGTGGCGCGCCGCCGTGGCGCTCGAGCGGATCGGCGCACCGGCCGTCGACGCGCTCGTGGCCGCGGCGGGCCACGACAACTACCTGGTCCGCGTTCCGGCGATCTGGGCGCTCGAGCACATCGGCGACGCGCGGGCCGTGGACCCGCTCGTCGAGAACCTGAACGGAAAGAACGAGTGCTGCCGCTGGATGGCCGCGGCCGCGCTCTCGAAGATCGGCGGCGAGCACGGCAGGGCCGCCGTCGAGACCGCGTTCGCGGACGACCCGGCGGGTCGCGGCATCATCGAGGAACTGATCGAAGGCTCCTGAGCATTCCGGCGTTCGCACGTCGCCTCACAGCCGCCACGGGGTCGGTCATCGCCCCGGTCTCTTTTTCGAACGCGATCCCGAACCCCCACCGATCGAGCAATCCATAGCGCCGACCATCCCGCCTACGAATCGCCCTCGAACAGCCCCGACATCAGCAGAGGGGCGGTCGCCCGCAGGGGAGGGCATTCCCTCCGCTCCCGGATCCCGATGACCACGACAATGGGTAAATCCGGGACCATCCAATATCATGACGATGCGGGACAGCGAACTCGAGGGCCCGGTCAACAAGACCAATATCGAGCGGATCACGAACGCACTCTTCGCGTTCACCATGACCCTGCTGATCCGGAACCTCACCGTTCCGGCAGGGATGTGGGAGTCGGAGGAGGTCCTCTTCGCCTCTCTCGGGCAATTCCTTGTCGATTTGACGATCTACCTCTTCGTCTTCCTGGTGCTGGCCGTCACCTGGGTCCTGCTCTTCCGGGTCTACCGGAACATCGTCGCGGTCGACCTGGGTTTCGTCGCGCGGGTCTTCGTCGCGCTCCTCCTCGTCGTCTTCCTCCCCATAACGAGCCAGATCGACGCGGCCATCGACGCCCCCATCGCTGGTGTCTTCTCGCAGCTGAACCTGGGGCTGCTCGGCGTGACAACGTGGGCGCTCTTCCGGTACGCGGCGGCCCGGCCCGCGCTGCGCGACCCCCGCCTGACCGATCATCACGTGACCCGAATGCTCCGGCGGGAGTACATCGTCCTGCCGGTCTCCTCGGCGGTCGCGCTCATCCTCTCGGCGGTAGGCGTGGACCTCGCCGGCGTCGTCTACCTCGTGGCGCCGGTCGCGCTCTGGTGGATGATCGAGCACGACGGCCTCGACCGGAACAGCCTCCCCGGATGAGGTTATTCCACAGGAGCCCGGCGCTACGTTCCTATCCCAGCGTCCGCCGGAAGAACGAGATCATCTGGGAGTACGCGTCCAGCGCCGCATCGTCCCGGGCGAGGGTGCCGTTCTGGACCATGAACCCGTGGGGCTTGCCCTGGTAGACCTTGAGCTCGAAGTACCGGTCGGCTCCGTCGAGCTGGCGCGTGTAGTTGTAGATGTTCGTGATGTTGCTGGCCTGGTCGCGCGAGCCGTGGATCATGAGCATGGGGCTCTCCAGCTCGGCGATGTGCGCCGCGGGCGTGGTGCAGTTCGCGGACCCGGCGTTGTACGGGAAGCCGTACCAGGCCACGCCTGCCCCGAACTCGCGCATCTGCGGCAGGAGGAGCATGGTGTACCGTCCCCCGGCGCAGAAGCCGGTCAGGCCGAGCCGGCCGGCATCGACATCGCTCCGGTTCCGGAGAAACGCAACGGCCGACCGAATGATGCTTCCGACCTCGTCATCCCCGGGCTGCTGGCCGTAAGTCTGCCACTCGGGCGCGATCACGACGAAGCCGTCGCCGGCGATCTCGTCGCACATGGTTTTGTATCCGGGCTCGAGCCCGTTGAAGGAATGGACGAGAACGAGGCCAGGGTGCAGGCCGCTCCCGGGCGGGGCCGCGACGTACGCCGGGTACGTTCGCCCCTCGGCAGTGATCGAGGTCATGTTCCCGGCGGAGGTGGTCGGACCGCTCGTCCCGGTCCCGACAGGACCGGTGGTCGGAACGGCGGTCGCGTTCGCCTGCGGCCCGGTTGTGCACCCCGTCGCCAGGACTGTGAGGACGAGCCCGGAGGCGAGCCACAAAAGGAGCGTTCGATCCATGGTTCCTTCACGGGTGCGGATGATTGCGCGGTCGGCGATATACTTTCTCCCGACCAGGCAGCGGCGGGACGGCGGCATTCAACGAATGGCGTGCGCTTTCCGGATCGCCCGCGGCCCTCTCTAGCGGGAACCGCCGTGGGAGTCGCCTTTGTCATATCAATTATTCGATAAAAACGTTTTTAAACTATATGCCCTAAAAGGCCGCCCATGAAATCGGATCGACTTCTGGTGGGACTGATCCTCTGCGGTCTTCTCATCGGATGCTGCGTCGCCGGGTGCACCACCACCCCGCCCACGAATGCCACGCCCACGCCCCAGAGCACCACCGCCGCCGTTACAGGTACGGCAACCGCCGCTCCCGCCACCGGCACTCCGGCGGCGACGAGCACCGCTCAGACGGCCGGGACCACGCCGACAGTAACAGGAGCCGTCACGACCGTGACCACGACGGCTCCGGCCGGCGGAGCGACACCGACCGTCACCGCAACGACGACCCCGACGCCCACCGGGACCGGGTACATCGAGCAGGATTCGGGGCAGATCCCGGACTTCATCTACGTCCCGCCGTCTGGCGCCGCGACGCTCCCGGTCACCACGGTTCCACCGGTCACGACGGTGACGACGCTCGTGCCGACCGCGACGTTCACGACACGGGTTCCGACCACCGTGGCGCCCACGCCCGTCCCGACGACCATGGTCATGACCACGGTTCCGACAGTTACCACGATCCCGCCGACCACGGTGACCACGGCCCCGACCGTCACCACGGTTCCGCCGACTACCGTGGCGACGACAGTCCCGACCATCCCGGGTGCGGTGACGATCCCCCTGACGGCCCAGAATCTGGCGTTCAGCACATCCACGATCACGGTGCCGGCCGGATCGGCCGTGACGATCACCTTCAACAACATGGACGCGGGCGTGCCGCACAACTTCGCGGTCTATACGGACAGTTCTGCGGCAACGAACATCTTCAGGGGCGCGCTCGTGACAGGCCCGGCGACCACGACCTACAGCTTCACCGCACCGAGCACGCCGGGGACGTACTTCTTCCGGTGCGACGTCCACCCGACGACAATGACGGGGACGTTCGTCGTGCAGTGAGCCAGCCACCTCCATCCTCTTTTCCGAACCGGCCTCGAAAGAGATATACCGGCCCGCACCCCCTAGAGGGTCTCATGGCGACCAGAAGGGTCTTAGTGGGAGTAATCGTGCTTCTCG
Organism: Methanomicrobiales archaeon; assembly: GCA_017883495.1. GTDB lineage: Archaea > Halobacteriota > Methanomicrobia > Methanomicrobiales > Methanospirillaceae > UBA288. The sequence continues at coordinate 9,742 of JADGNL010000209.1, forward strand.
CGCTGCTCTCACTAGGTGCGGGCTGCACGCTGCGGCCCAGCGTCGGCGGTCCCGTGACGACGGGGACACCTCCGCCCGTAACGCCGGCGTCGACCGGAGCCGGCGGCGCAGAGGAGACCCCGTCTCCGGTCGCCACGACCGTGCAGACCACCATGACCGCGATCACGAGCGCGACCACCGCAGCTCCGACGGAGACGCAGACACCGACCTCAACGCCCACCGCGACCGCGACGCCGGCCCCGGACGAGACCGCGCCGATCGCGGAGATGACGGTCCCGACCCTGGCGCCCCTCCCCGAATCGACCGGCACCGGCACGATCGCCGAGCTCGCGTCGGCCGACCCCGAGCTCTCGCGCTTCGTCCAGGCACTCCGGCAGGGGGGAATCTACGAGACCCTCAACGGCACGGGCACCTACACGGTCTTCGCGCCGAACAACGCGGCGTTCGACACGGTCCCGCCCGGCACGCTCACCCGCCTCCTCCTCGACCGCAACGCCCTGACGGCCGTCGCTGACTACCACGTGATCTACGGCCGCTGGCTCTCCGTCGACCTCGCGCGCGAGTCATCGATCGCGACCCGTTCGGGGGTGCCGCTCTCCGTGACTGTCCTCCCCGACGGCGGGCTGCAGGTCGACGGCGCCCGCGTGATCCGTGCCGATATCGTCGCGACGAATGGCGTACTCCACGTGATCGACCGCGTGATGATCCCGCCGGGTACGCCGTGACGGTGGCGGAAGCTCGCCTTCACGGCGAAGGGCGCGAACGGCGCAAGCTCGAAGGTCGACCTCGTCTCTCGCGGCGTCTACAACCTCGACCGTGTCGACGTTCCCGTCACTACCCAGGGCGGCACCGTCACGATCGGCAGCGGCGGAAAATCTCCGCTGCCGGCCGGGGTCGCGGTGGCCGCGTTCGCCGGCGCGGGGCTCGTCGCGGCCGGCCGGCGGAAGAGAGAGCGATAGATCCCAACCACTCTTTTCTCGGCCTCGAAGACATCCCGGCGCGCCGCTGTCGCCGTGATGCTCCTCCGAGAGCGATCAGCAGCGCTATTCGATCAAGGAATCGAAAAAGTGGCCCGGGACAGGCCTGGGAAAAAAGATTACGCGAGGTAGTCTTCCGGCCGCGGGAGCTGCTCCTTGAGCCCCTTCCGCTTCCGGATGGACATCACGACGTCCTTGACCATGCCCGCGGGCACAATCTCGAACCCGGCGAACTCGGTGGACCACATCGCGCGGCCCTCGGTCGCCGACCGAATGTCGCCGGCGAACCCGAAGAGCTCGGCCACGGGGGCCTTGCCCACGACCGTGACCGTGTCGCCCTCGGAGGTGATGTCGAAGATCTGGCCGCGCCGGCCCTGGACCTGCGAGGTGGCCGCGCCCATCTGGTCCGTCGGGACCGTGATCGAGATCTTCTGCATCGGCTCGAGAAGCGAGTCGCCCGCGATCAGCAGGCCGGCCTTGATCGCCGAGCGCGACGCCGGAATGACCTGCGCCGGACCGCGGTGGATCGCGTCCTCGTGGAGCTTGACGTCGACCAGCGTGATCTTCATGTTCTGGACCTTCTCGTCGGCGAGAGGGCCGCCGGCGAGCGCCTCGTGTATGCCCTCGAGAACGAGCTCCATCGTCTCGTTCAGGTACTGGACGCCCTTGGTCATGTCGATGAACATGTTCGTCCCGTAGATGTCCTTGACCGACTTGGCTTCGTCCTTCTCCATCCCCGCGGCCATCAGGATGTCACGCCGCTCGAGCATGGGCATGTTCATCGAGACCTCGTTGTTCTTGATCATCTCGACGATGTTGAGGGGCATGGGCTCGAGGTCCACGTAGAAACGGTTGTGCCGGTTCGGCGACTTGCCCTCGACGCTCTCCGCCTTCCCCGTCGGCGTCTCGCGGTAGACCACGATCGGCGGCGAGGTGACGATCTCCACGCCCTTGTCGCGCTTGATCCGGCCCGTGATGATCTCGAGGTGGAGCTCGCCCATCCCGGCGATCAGGTGCTCGCCGGTCTCCTCGTTGATCGTGACGTTCAGGGTCGGGTCCTCCTTGGCCACCTGCCGCAGCACCTCGACGAGCTTGGGCAGGTCCTTCATGTTCTTGGCCTCGACCGCGACGGTCATGACCGGTTCGGAGTAGTGCTTGAGCGACTCGAACGGGGTGATGTCGCGGAGGCTCGTGACCGTCGAGCCGACGATCGCGTCCTTCAGGCCCGTCACCGCGGCGATGTTGCCGGCGGGCAGGGACTCGACCTCGATCCGGGTCGGGCCCATGAAGATCCCGGCCTGCTGGATCCGGTTCGCCTTATGGGCCGCACCCATGATGTAGACCTCGAGGCCGCGCCGGATCGTGCCCGAGAAGAGCCGGCCCGTCGCCACCTCGCCCGCGTGGGGGTCGAACGAGATGTCCGTGACCATCATCGAGATCGGCCCGTTCGGGTCGCAGGAGTACATGGCCTTCCCCTCGACCGTCTCCTTGTCGCCGTGCCAGATCACGGGGATCCGCCGCTTCTGCGCGTCGAGCGGGTCCGGAAGGTGGCGCACCACCATGTCGAGCAGGACCGCGTGGAGCGGCGACCGGTCCGCGAGCTCCTTCATCTCGCCTTTGCGGCACCGATCGTAGACCTCCTTGAACGAGACGCCCGAGGTCTTCATGAACGGAGCCGAGACGGCCCAGTTGTACAGGGCCGAGCCGAACGCGACCGTGCCCTTGGCCGCGTCGAGCTTCCAGCCGTTGTTGTAGGCCTCCTCGTTCATGCCCTTGATCAACTTATTGACCTTGTCGATCACCCGGCCGAGGCGGATCTGCATCTCCTGCTCGTCCACCTTCAGCTCGTTGATCAGCCGGTCGACCTTGTTGATGAAGAGGACCGGCACGACCTGCTCCTTCAGGGCCTGCCGGAGCACGGTCTCGGTCTGGGGCATGGTCCCCTCGACCGCGTCCACGACCACGACCGCGCCGTCGACCGCGCGCATCGCGCGCGTGACGTCGCCGCCGAAGTCGACGTGGCCGGGCGTATCGATCATGTTGATCAGATACTCCTTGCCGCCGTACTCGTGAACCATCGAGACGTTCGAGGCGTCGATCGTGATCCCGCGGGCCTGCTCCTCCGCGTCGGAGTCCATGAAGAGCTGCGTGCCCGAGAGCTCCTTGGAGATCATGCCCGCGCCGGCGAGCAGGTTGTCCGAGAGCGTGGTCTTGCCGTGGTCGATATGCGCAACGATACCGATGTTACGGATCTGCTCCGGCTTGTCCATGAGCTCCGTGACTCGGTCCACCATCTTCTTGCCGCGTGCCATAATGTTTCAGAAAAAGGAGGGGATTGTATCTAGCGGGCGGACTTCGCAATCCGCTCGCGCTCTTCTTTCTTTGCGACCGAGTAGGCCTTGATGTCGCCCTTCGAGGCCGCGATCAGCTCGTCCGCGAGGGCCGTGGCCACCGACTTCTTGCCGCGGGAGTTCTTCTGAACACCCTCGGTGATGAACTTGAGCGCGGAGTCGACGCGGCGCTGGGGTGCCGTGTCGACCGACTTCGGGACGTTGATCCCGCCGTACTTCAGCCGGACCGTCTCCTCGCGCGGACCCGCGTTCGTGACGGCCTCGACCAGCACCTGGACCGGGTTCCGCTTGGTCCGCTTCGCGACGATCGCGAACGCGTCCTTCACGATACTGATCGCGAGGTGCTTCTTGCCCGTGTTCTGCTCCGACTGCATCAGCCGGTTGATCAGCCGCTCGACGATCAGCATGTGGCTCTTCCCGAACTCGCCGCCGTTGAGCTTGCCGCACGAGTGCGGAACGATCATCGAGTGCAGGTTCACGTACCGCTGCATGGCGGGATCCGCAATCTCGACCTCTCCGACGTCGTAGAGGTTGAAGAGGAGCTGCGGGGTGCCGGGCTTGGTCTGCTCGGGGGTCTCTGCTTCGACAGTCTCCATGATTACCGCCTCGGCTTCTCTTTCCGCCCGATCACCATCTCGTGGAGACAGACGTTGTTGACCTGCGTGACCACGAACCGGACTCCGGGGATATCGCCCATCGACCGGCCCAGCCGGCCGCCGATCCCCTCGACCTCGACCTCGTCGTGCTCGTCGATGAAGTTGATCGCGCCGTCGCCGGCCGCGAAGGCCGTGATCTGCCGGCCGTTCTTGATCAACTGCACCCGGACGCACTTCCGGATGGCGGAGTTCGGCTGCTTGGCCTCGACGCCGACCTTCTCGAGCACGATACCGCGCGCCTGGGGCGCGCCCTCGAGCGGGTCGCTCTTGATGTCGAGTCCGAGCAGGCGACGTGCGTAGTTCACGTCGCTCCAGCGGAGCTTGTTGGCGTCCCGCTTCAGTTTCCTTGCTGCAAATTTGCCCTGTCCCATGGGATAGCCTCAGTGTGACGAATATCGAGAACGGCTGCCACCGATCGTGAGATCAGTACTGCGACGGGAGCGAATATATCTATTCGCACGCCCGGTTCCCGCGTGGGTATATGATTTGCCTCTACCGGGTAATAATATATTTCTCCCGGCACCATGTCTGATGATGACCGTCCGGATCTACAAGGAGGTCGAGTTCGACGCCTCGCACCGCCTGCTCCATTACGCGGGCAAGTGCCACAACCTCCACGGCCACCGCTGGAAGGTCGAGGTCTGGATCGAGGGCGGGCCCGACCCGGTCAGCTGCATCGTGCTCGACTACGCGCGGATCAAGCAGATTGTGCAGCGGTTCGACCACCAGATCGTCCTGAACCGCGACGACCCGATGGTGGCCGCGATCGAGGCCTTCCACCCGGTGATCACGACCGAGGGCGATCCCACGAGCGAACTCCTGGCCAAAATTATCGCGGACGACCTGGACGCCGAGTGCCGGTCCGCCGGCGTGGCCGCCCGCGTCACCTCGATCCGGGTCTGGGAGTCGCCGAACGCCTGCGCGGAACTGGTGCGATGAGGGTCGTCGAGGTCTTTCGCTCGCTCCAGGGCGAGGGACGGAACCAGGGGCGGCCGACGGTCTTCCTCCGCCTCGCCGGCTGCAACCTCGCCTGCGCCTGGTGCGACACGGCGTACGCGCGCGAGGGCGGCGAGGAGCTCGACGCCAATACGGTGATCGCACGGGTCCGTGCAACGGCCGGCCCCTGCCGCCGCCTCTGCGTGACCGGCGGCGAGCCCCTCCTCCAGCAGGAGGCGCTCGTCCCGCTCGCGGCCGCGCTCGCGGCCGCGGGGTTCGCGGTCGAGGTCGAGACGAACGGGACGATCGACTTCACGCCAATCCGGGCACACGCGGCGATCACCATGGATGTCAAATGCCCGTCCTCGGGCGAGGCCTCCGACCTATCCCTCCTCGCCCGCCTCGGGCCGGAGGACGCGGTCAAGTTCGTGGTCGGCGACCTCGCCGACCTCGCGTACATGGAGAGTGTGCTGGACGCGCACCCGACGGAGGCCGAAGTCTTCGTCTCGCCGGTCCACGGCGCGGACGCCGGGCCGATCGCGGCCCGGATCGTCGAGGAGAACCTCCCGGTCCGGTTCTCGCTCCAGCTGCACAAACTCATAGGAGTCCGGTGATGAAAGCGGTCTGTCTCTTATCCGGCGGCATGGACTCGTCCACGCTCGCCTACCTTGCGCGCGAACGGGGC
>JADGNL010000210.1 GCA_017883495.1 Methanomicrobiales archaeon
CCCCCTCGGGGGGATGGCACTCGCGCCGTCCGACTTCGGGGCGATGGCACGCCTCGTGCTCGAGGCCGCGGGCCGGCCGCCCGCGCTCGTGCTCGAGGGCGGGTACGGCCCGCGCCACGGCGAGGCCGTCGCGGCGATCCTCGGTGCGCTCGCGGGCGGCGACGCTCCGGCCGCACCGGGCGAGCCGCGCCCCGAGACCCGGCACGTCGCCGCATTCCTGGCTGCGGGCTCGCCGCTGCTCGACGGCAGCTAGTCCGACCGCGGCGTCGAATTCCGGCGCAGGTTGATCGCGAACGCCTCGATCGAGATGCTCCTGCTCGTGAATGGACGAGCACCTGCGCGGGCCGTGACGAGTATGATCGGGGCGGCCATGGCCAGGGCGCAAACATTCCGTCGGGCCAGATCGTAGCATCAGGAAGGCAGAGGGAGGCCATCATAGCGTTCGGCGATCATGTGGTCTGTTCCGATAGAGCCCCACTTGGCCTCGTGTGGCAAAAGGCTAAATACCTGGAGCGCCATCGAGCAATGTGACTTTGGTCGAAACACCAAGGAACGGAGGTAAAAATGGCTAGTCTGCTCTATCTGGCGATAGTGTTCTTCGTACTCGCCATCGTTGCGGCCATACTCGGCGCCGGGCGCGTGGCGGGGCTCTCGATGGACATCGCGAAATGGCTCGTGATCATCTTCATCGTACTGGCGATCATCTCGTTGCTGGTGCCGTGACGGGAAGCCGTCGGTGACGGTGTTCCGTCCACGTCCCCTCTCTCTTTTTACCGTGCCGCTACAAGAGCGACGCCGAGGCCGATCATGAGCAGGTTCAGGGCAGCCATGTGCCGTCCGCATACACGTATCGCACCATCTCTGCCGGGGGCCGGGCGCACGGTCGCGATGACGGCCGAGGCGAACGGCAGCGATGAGAGCGCGAGGCCGGCGAGGGCGGCCGGAAGCGGCCCGATTCCGTTCGCGGCGAGGACGGCGTAGACGGCCATGGCCGCCCCCGTGCCGACGAGCATACCGCGTACGGCCCCGGCCCGGCCGTGGCGGACCGTGAAGTTTCTCCGACCGGCGGCAGTGTCGGCCTCGAGATCGGGGAGCTCCACGGCGAGGATGAACGAGAAACCCAGCAGGAGGAGGGGCAGCGCGAGTGGAACGAACCCGGCGTCGAGGCTTCCTGCCGCGGCCGCGTACCCGAAGCCGGGCATGAGCACGAACGCGAGGGCGGTCGAGACCTCGCCCAGTCCCCGGCCCGAGAACCGCAGCGGCGGGGCCGAATACACCCACCCGAGCAGGAGCGCGGCGACGATGAGCCCGGCGAACCAGGGGTTCGGGCCGAATGCGAGCCAGTAGACACCGGTGCCGAGCAGGGAGAGCGCCGAGAGGCCGATCCCCAGGGCCAGCGCTGTCGGCGCCAGCTCCGGGTCCGCCTGGAGCACGCCGGACCCGCCCGAGAACGGCGTCGGCGTGCCGTGGCGGTCGTCCTCGCGGTCGAAGGAGTCGTTGACGGCATGGATGGATAGATGGCCGACGAACATGCAGAGGTACGCGGCCGCCAGTGCAACGGGAGACAGCACGGCGCCGAGCGCGGACGCGTAGAGCGCCCCGACCGCGAAGAGGATGAGCCCGATGACGGCGAACTGTGGCCGCAGAAGGCGAACGAGGACGGGAAACATTGAACCGGGGGGGATGATAACCCGGAAGGAGATGAAGGTTGCCGTCCTCCTGCACGACCCGACCGAACCGGCCGGCGTGATCGAGGAGCTGCTCGCCGCGAGGGGGCATTCGGCCGCGATCGTCCGCCTCGACGAGACGAACGAGTTTCCCGGCTGGATCGGAGACGCGGCGCTCGTCCTGATGGGCGGGTCCATGTCGACGAACGACGAGAGTGCGTATCCCTGGCTGATAGAGGAGAAAGCACTGGTCCGGGACGCCGTTGGAGACGGTCGCCCCGTGCTCGGGGTCTGTCTGGGCGCCCAGCTGATCGCCTCGGCGCTCGGTGCCCGGGTCTATCGATCGGTTCGGGAGATCGGTTGGGAGACGCTCACCGGTCTGTCGGACCAGCAGCTCTTTCCGGGAACGTTCTCGGCCTTCGAGCTCCATGGCGAGACCTTCGATCTCCCTGCCGGGGCCGTCCTGCTCGCGACCGGCGAGCACGTGCCGCACCAGGCCTTCGCGGTCGGTTCGGCCGTCGGGCTCCAGTTCCATCTCGAGGCGACGGCGCCGATGATCGCGGCGTGGACTGCCGATCTGCCGGAGACGGAGCAGGAGCGCTGTGCCGCCGAGACCGAACGAGACGCCCGGGAGGCTCACCGCCTCTGCGGAGCCGTGCTCGATTACGTCCTTCGCCGGTAGGTCGTCGGCTCGCGTTCGAACCGCCCGTAGATCCGCCGGACGCGGCGCGCGAGCGTCTTCCAGCCTTCCTTCCGGAGCACGGGGCCGTCGCGGAGCTTGATGTGCGAGATCCGGACCTTCTTTCCGCCGAAGGTGTAGACCTCGCCGACCGCGAAGACCTCCTCGCCGTCGGCCCGCTGGTAGAGCGGGATCGTCTCGCGGCCGCGGTGGACCGAGACCGGGACCACCACGTCCTCGACCACGCGGGTCCAGAGGGTCACGATCGCATCGGCCCGCGCCCGGGGCACGCGCCCGCCGCCGACGGCCTCGATCGAGCTGATCTCGACACCGGCCGCTTCGTCTCCCTCGCCCTCGGCCACGAAGAGATCGCCGACCTCGACCATGTCCGACGGCATCAGCTCGATCGTGCCCGTAGCCGATTCGGTCCCGGCCGAGACGATCGCGCGGACCCTGAGCGGCTCGGGCTCGGCCTCGCGGGGCGCATGGTGGACGTGGCCGCAGGCCGTACATTTGAGCAGGAGATCGTGGGACTCGCGCAGGACCTCCTGGTCGGCCTCGTCGCCGCAACCGGGGCAGCGCAGGTTCACTTCCATGGCCAAACGATTGGGAGGGAGCGGGAGTTAAACCTGCGGGTCGCGACCCCCTTCAGAAGAGGTTGCCGCGCCAGAAGATGACGATCCCGAGCGTGCAGAGGAACGCGGTGAGTCCGACCACCAGGAGGAACGCTTCGGGCGAGGACTGGAAGGGTATGGGCACGTTCATCCCGAAGAACGACGAGACGACCGTCGGAATCATCAGGATGATCGTGATCGTGGTGAGCGTCTTGACCACGGTGTTCAGGTTATTGTTGATCAGGGAGGCGAACGCGTCCATCATTCCCGACAGAATCTCGGAGTAGATCTTGGCCATGTCCATGGCCTGCTTGTTCTCGACGATCACCTCGTCGAGCAGGTCCTGGTCGTCCTGCTCCATCTGCGAGTATTTCGCGTTGTGGAACTTCTCCATCATGAACGCGTTCGACCGGAGCGAGGTCGTGATGAAGACCAGGCACTTCTCGAGGTTCAGGAGCCGGATCAGCTGCTCGTTCCGGGTCGCACGGTGGAGGTCTTTCTGCACGTTGTCTGTGACCCGGTTGATGTCCCGGAGGTACCGGAGGAAGAGGAGCGTGGTCCGCAGGAAGAGCTGGAGGATGAACCGGGTCCGGTCCTGGGTCGCGAAGTTCCGGACCCGCTCCTGCTTGAAGTCGCCGATCACCTCGGCGTCGATGGCCGAGACCGTGATCACCAGATCGCCGACCAGGATAATCCCGATGGGGAGGGTCGTGACCGGGATCTCATCGGCCCACGAGTCGAGGTGAGGAACACGGACCACGATCAGGCGGGCGCCGTCCTCGGTCTCGAGCCGGGCCCGCTCGTCGGGGTCGAGCGGGTCCGTCAGAAAGTCGAGCGGGATCCCGAACCGTTCCACGAGCAGGGCCAATTCCTGGTTGCTCGGATTCGAGACGTGCACCCAGGATCCCGCGACGAAATCGTCGACGGTCAGGAGCCCCTCGCTCGTGGATTTGTAGATCGTGATCACGCTCTCACCTCTTTCCCGGGCTCAATCGCCTGCCGGTGTTCTCACCTCGAATATCGTGTGCGCGGCCGTTATGGCATCCGTTTCGCGATAGCCACGGATAATGGTGCGGAATCGGAAAATGCAGCGACCAGAGGACGTATATTCAGAAAAAGGTGCGTCTTCTTTGGTAAAAGGGCTTTGGATCGGCCCTAGAGAGGCAGCCGCTCCTGCAGGGTCGCGGGCCGGATGCGGAGGTGATCGATGGCGGCGGCGGCGACCGCGTCCAGGACGTCGGGAGGCGCGTACACGCCGAGCCGCCACTGTCCGCGCCGGGTCTCGTTGAGCATCCGGACCATGGGCGACCGCTCCTCGAGCGGGAGCGTGCCCGAGCCGCTCCGGATCCGGACCTCCATGGAGAGGTCGCGCGGGAACGGGGGCGCGTCCACGATCACCTGCTCCGGGCCCACGCCGGCCGTCTCGGCGATCGCCCGTGCCGCCGCGAGGGCGTGGGCCGGGTCGGAGGCGGTCTGGAGCGAGGCCCAGTTGACCTGCTCGCGCCCGACGTAGACGGCGCGCTTGTAGAGCCGGCGGGTCGTGATCCTTCGAGCGAGGGCGCGGGCACCGGCCTGCGGCGACCCGAGGAGGGCCTGCATGCAGCCTCCGTCGTCGTTGGAGAGGAGGACCCCGGCCTGTTCGCGCCCGCCGGCGCCGGCGAGGTGGAGGTGAAGGGCGAGCGCGAACATGCCTTCGGCGATACGGGCGACGTGGTGAAAGTAGACCGACGGACGCATCAGGGTCCGGGCGACGAGAAGGGACTCGGCCGCCGCGATTCCGCCCTCGTCGATGGCGAGCCCGTGGCCGGTGATCCGGACGGAGCGGATCAGTCGCTCGGCGTCGACCGTCCCGTACGGCACGCCCGTGTAATGCGCGTCACGCTTGAGATAGTCCATCCGGTCCACGTCGAGCTCGCCCTGGATGATCCCGGCGAGCGGGTGGTCGCCCGCGACGAGCCGGCAGGCCTCGGCGGGGTCGACCCCGGCCTCGTCCAGGAGGCGGGCCGCGCCCGAGGCCTCGACGAGCTCCGCGATCTCCTGGTGGCCGCGGCCGAGCCGGGCGTAGAGGAACGGCTCGGTGGCGTGGCTGTACGGCCCATGGCCGACGTCGTGGAGGAGCGCGGCCGCGGTCACGGTGCGGGCCGCGCCCGGGTCGAGCTCGAGCTGGGCGCAGAGCCGGCGGGCGAGGTGCATGGCCCCGAGCGAGTGCTCGAAGCGGGTGTGGTTCGCGCCGGGGTAGACGAGGTACGCGAACCCGAGCTGCCGGATCTGGCGGAGGCGCTGGAGGAGGGGTGCGTCCACGAGCGGGAGGAGTGCGGGCTCGACCTCGATGTACCCGTGGACCGGGTCCCGGACCGACTTCGTCCCTGCCGCCATCGGGATCAGCTTAACCGTCCCGGCATATAAGCGATCAGGGATGATCACCGTTCTCTCGGGAGGAACGGGAACCCCGAAACTCCTGCGGGGCCTCCGCCAACGCCTCTCCGACCGCGATCTGGCCGTGGTCGTGAACACGGGCGAGGACTGCTGGGTCACGGGCGGACATCTCTCGCCCGACGTGGACACGGTCCTCTACCTCTGCGCGGGCCTCCTGAACGAGCAGACCTGGTGGGGGATTGCGGAGGACACGTTCGCGTGCCACGAGGCCCTCCGGTCCCTCGGCGAGGAGGAGGTGGTCCGGATCGGCGACCGCGACCGCGCGGTCCAGCTCCTCCGCGGCGAGCTCCTCCGGCGGGGCATGACGCTCACGGGCGCGACCGACCTCATCGCGGCGCGGCTCGGGGTCGGCGTCCGGGTGCTGCCCATGGCCGACGAGCCGTACGCGACGCACGTCCTGACCGACGAGGGGCGGCTCCACTTTCAGGAGTGGTGGGTCCGGTACCGCGGCGGCATTTCTCCGCGCGGCATCGTCTGGGAGCCCGTTGCGCCGCCGCCCGCGACCTCCGAGGTGCTCGCGGCCCTTCGCGAGGCCGACGCCGTGGTGATCGGGCCGTCGAACCCGGTCACGTCGATCGGCCCGATCCTCGCCTGCGGCGGGGTCCGCGAGGCGCTCCGCGACGCGTTCGTGGTCGCCGTCTCGCCGTTCATCGGGGACGCGCCCGTGAGCGGACCCGCGGGCGCGCTGATGGCCGCGTGCGGGTTCGAGCCCACGTCCCGCGGCGTTCTCTCCCTGTACGCCGAGTTCTGCGACGTTTTCGTCCAGGACGTCCGCGATCCGGTCGCGGTCCCGGGCGCGGTCCGGGCCGACACGCTCATGACCGACGCGGCCCGGAGCGAGGTGCTCGCGGAGGTCGTGCTCGACCTCGCCCGCCGCTAGAGCCGCTTCAGTCGATTCCCGATTGCGAAGCGCCCGCGCCCGAACTCGCCGCAGAGCCGGGCGACCGCCTCGCCCTTGCCGAGGCCGGCCCGGCGATACCGGGCATAGGCCTCGCGGAGCGCGGTCTCCTCCTCCTGCGTCCAGGTCTTTCCCCGGTTCGGGACGGACACGACGACCGGACGGCGGAGCGCGGCGAGCCGCTCCCCGGGGACGAGCGCGGCCAGCTCCGGAACGCGCGCCGCGAAGATCGCGCCCGAGACCTCGAACCCGGCGAAACGGCGATTCAATCCGATCGCGGCCCGCGCGGTCGATCCGCCGCCGAGAAAGAGATCGCAGACCAGGTCGCCCTCGTTCGAGGCGTACTGGACGATCTTCTCGAGGAGCGCCATGGGCAGTTCGTTCCGGTTCTTGGCCCGGCCCGGCTTGTATTCGCGCCCGAGCGCCCAGACGTCCTCGCGGTCCAGGTAGTTGAGCGAACCGTCGTCCGCATCCCGCTCGGCAAGGCCGTACCGGGCCTCGAGGTTGAAGGTCCGCGCCCCCCCGGGCCTGGCCCAGTAGAGGACGTGGTAGTGGCTCGAGACGAACTTCCGCGTGGTCCAGACCCCGAACGGGTATCTCCAGACGATGTGGTTGACCTCGACCAGGGGCGACGAATGGAGCGCGCCGAGGACATCGTGGAGGTGCGTGTACCCCGAGACGACGAAGAGCGCGCCGCCCGGCCGGAGCACGCGCGCGGCCTCGGCCACCCAGGCCCGGGTGAAGGCCGCGTACTCCGCCTCCGGGACCTCGACGTAGCCGTCGACCACGTGCGACTCGTCCCGGTTGTAATGGCGGTCGAGCCGGTCGCCGTCGATCCCGTATGGGGGATCGGTCACGACCAGGTCCACCGAGCCCGCCGCGAGGACCCGGCGGGCGCCCTCGACGCAGTCGCCGTTGACGAAGAGGCTCTCGCCGCTCCGGACCGGGTCCGCCGTCGCCATCGGAGAAGCGTGGGCGCGGCGAGGCATTCAAGCATGCGAAACCCTGATGAGGGAGGGAGTCGAGAGAGCCCCCATGAACCGCCTCCCGCCCCTGCTCATCATCGCGGTGCTCGTGGTCGCCGGGGTCTGGGCCTGGGACGTCCACGTCCACTTCTCGCCGCCGCCGGCCGAACTCTCCGGCGAGCTCAGGGAGGCGAACGGCACCCCCCTCGACTCGGTCTCGGCCTACCGCGAGAACTCCATCCACGGACCCCCCTCGGTCGACATCTCCTCGTACCGGCTCGCGGTCGGCGGCGATGTCGCCCGGCCCCTGAACTACAGCTACGGCGAGGTGCTCGACGGGTTTTCCCACGAGAGCCGGGTCGCCACCCTCAGCTGCGTCGAGGGCTGGGACGAGACCTCGCTCTTCGAGGGCGTGGCCGTGATCGACCTGCTCGAGGCCTCGAACCTCTCCCCCGACGCGACGACCGTCGTCTTCTCCGCGCTCGACGGCTACACGACCTCGCTGCCGCTCTCCGTGGTCCGCGACCGCCGGCTCCTGCTCGCCTACCGGATCAACAACCTGACCCTGCCGCAGCCGCTCGGGTACCCCTTCATCCTCGTGGCCGATGACCGGTGGGGATACAAGTGGTGCCGGTGGGTGACCGGGGTCCAGGCCTCGACGGACTCGAAGTACCGGGGCTTCTGGGAGAGCCGCGGGTACACGAACGACGGCGCCGTCAACCGGTCGTTCTTCGGGCCATGACGCCGACCCGGGCGCTCGCGCTGGCCCTGCTCGCGGTCTCGGCCCTGCTCCTCCTGACCGGCTTCGGGATCACGTACAACGGCATCGTCGGGCCGCTGACCTTCGGACTCCTCGACAAGGCGACGGCCCAGCTCGTGCACACGCTCCTCTGGGGACCGTTCGTGGTGCTCCTCCTCCTCCACTGCGGGGGAAGGCTCTGAAAAGAGTTACTGCCAGGTCTCGAGATCGGCGATGAGCTCGTCGCAGGACGAGACGAGCCGCCGGCACGCGTCGCTGAGCGCCGTGAGGGGGGCCCTGCCCTCGCGCGTCGTGACGAGCAGCTCGGGGTCGGCGAACTGAAACTTGATCACGTACTTTGCCACGTCGACGCCCGGGTCGAGCAGCAGCTCCTCGACGAGGGCGTTCAGGAACGTGTGCCCCTCGCCCGCGACCACGAGCCTCGCCTTGGCCGGCTCGAGTTCGAGGACCTTGACATCCATGTCTCCAGCTTTGGGCGGACGGGGGGTTTAATGGTATGGGTACGACTACAGGCGGGGCTCGCCCGGCGCGGGCGGGCACGGACCGGGCGCATGGTCGCCGAGGACGAAGGTCTCGCCGTCCCGCCCGAGGTGGGGCAGATCCCACGGCATCAGGTGCGCGAGGTGGACGCAGCGGAACTCCGTCGGCTCGAGCCGGGCCGCGAGCGCGAGCGCCTGGTCGTACGTCATGTGCTTGTGGATGCGGTATCCCGGCGGCGCGATCGCGTCGATCAGGAGGAGGTCGGCGCCGCGAAGGAGCTCGAACGACGCCGCGGGGATGTCGGCCCGGGTATCGGCCGTATATGCGAGCACGGCGCCGTCGGCCTCGATCCGCAGGCCGTAGGTCGGCTGCGGGGGGTGGTTCACGGGGACGAGCGTGACCCGCGCGCCGCAGAGGTCGAACGGCTCGAACGGCTCGTGGGCGAACTGTGGAAAGGAGAGGAACGAGAAGATTCGCGCGCAGTACTCGAGGACTTCGGGTGCTGCGTGGACCGGCGGCGGCTCCTGGACACGGTAGAACTCCCCGAAGCCCATGAAGTGGTCGTAGTGGCCGTGGGTCCAGATCGCCGCGTCGATCGCGGGCGAGCAGGCGTCGAGGAGCTGGCGCCGGAGGTCGGGGCCGGTGTCGACCAGGAGCCGCCGGCCGCCGATCGTCAGCAGGAGCGAGGTCCTGAGGCGCTCGCGGCCGGTCTCCCGGGCCGTGCGGCACTGGGGGCAGGCGCACCCGATCTTCGGGGTCCCGACCGCGTCGCCCGTGCCGAGGAGCCGGACCTCCATCCTACACCCAGGACCGGTCCTTGATGACGTTCCGCTTGAGCACCATGTTGACGCCCTTCTCGATGTCCGACTGCAGGACCCGGGTCCGGTTCTCCATCAGGGCGGTGAGGACCCCCTCCTTGACGATCATGCGGAGGTCGGCGCCCGAGAACGCATCGGTCTCGTCCGCGAGCCGGTCGAGATCGGCCGCGGTGTCGAGCCCGCGCGTGACCTTGCGGAGGATGTCGAGCCGCATCTGCCGGTCCGGCAGGGCGAACTCGACCACCTCGTCGAACCGGCGCCAGGCCGCCTCGTCGAGCAGGCGGGGGTGGTTGGTGGCGCCGATCAGGACCACGCTCGACCGGATCAGGCTGACCTGGTCGATGTTCTTCAGGAGCGCGTTCACGGCCCGCTTCATCGCGCCGTGGTCGTCCGAGACCCGGCTCTTCGCGACGAAGTCGAACTCGTCGACGAAGAGGATCGCCGGAGCGAGCCGGTGGGCGAACTCGAAGACCCGGTCGATGTTCTTGGAGGTCTCGCCGAGGTACTGGCTCGTGATCATCGAGAGCCGGACCTCGATGATCGGCATGCCGAGCACGTGCGACATCGCGAGCGCGAGCGAGGTCTTGCCCGTGCCGGGCGGGCCGACGAAGAGGAACTTGCCGATCTCGGCGATGTCGTGGGCGCGCAGGTACGCGAGGTTCGCGAGCGCGATCTTGACCTTCTCGATCGCCTCCAGCTGCTCCGGCGTCAGGACGAGGTCCTCGACCCGTTTCCGGATCTCCTCGGGCGCCGAGATGATGCAGAGTTCGAGGGCCGAGCGCATGCGCTCGTCCTCGGCGAGGAGGGCCGAGACCCTGCGGTCGAGGTAGGCCTTGGTCTCCTCGTACTTCGGGTTCCGCAGGCGCGCATCGGCGTAGCTGATCCCCTCGATGGGCTCGTTCTGTTCGTAGTACCAGGCGAGGGTCGGGTTCTCGCGGATCAGATAGGCCCCGCCCCGGCGTGCGAACCACCGGGCGGCCTCGGGGAGGGCGGTCACGCGGAGGCGCTGGCCGAACTCCTCGTAGCTGATGAACGGGTTCTTCTTGAGCCGCTCGGCCGCGTCCGGGATGCCGAGCGCCTTCTTGATCATCGCCTCCGAGACCGCCACCGGCCGCTTGGCCTCGGTCGCGCCGGCCACGCCGAAGACCTCGCGGCAGTGGGGGGGAAGGTCGTTCAGGTCGAGGTTCGGATGCTGGTTGTAGACCTCGGCGGTCAGGATCACCTCGACCAGCCGGAGCACGGCATCGTCGGCTGCCTCAACGGTCCGCGCGGGGGCGGTAACTGCAGTGGCTGCTGTGTCGGCGGACATGGCTGTGTAACCAGATCTATCGGGCATGAAGATCAATAAGGGTATCCTTCATGCAGTGGTGACCACGCAGCCGTCCTCGACGACCACGAGCGTGTGCTCGGCCTGGGCCACGAACGACCCGGGAACGTCGTGGAGCACGGGATAGGTCCGGAAGACGCCCTGCCGCACGAGGGTCGCGAGCGCGATCTCGCGCTTGGGCATGTCGAGCCAGCGGCGGGAGAACGGCATCCCCTGCCGCTCGCGCACGAGCTCGAGCGCCTGCCGGGCCGCGGGCAGCCGGACCGGCCTCGTGGCGACCTGCCCGTAGATCTCGGCGCGAGCGGCCTCGCTGACGACCCCGGAGCCGGTCGAGGCGAACGGTTCGATCGCGACGACCTGCCCCTCGGCAAGCACGGCCCCGCCGGGATGGCCGACGTTCGGGATCGAGGGCCGGGCGTGCTGCACGTACCGCTCGAGCCCGTGGCCGGTCAGGTTCCTGACAGGGTGATAGCCGCGGCCCTCGATCGCGGCCTGGATCGCGGCGCCGAGCTCGCCCGCGGCCACGCCCGGCCGGACGAGGGCGATCGCCGCGTCCAGTCCGGCCCGGGAGGCCGCCACGAGCTCGCAGTGGTCGCCGAGGTCGATGGTGACGGCCGTGTCCGCCACGTAGCCGTCGAGGTGGACGCCGAGGTCGAGCTTGACCAGGTCGCCGGCCGCGAAGATACGTTCGTCCCCCTCGGAGGCCGTGTCGTGCGCGGCCGCCTCGTTGAGCGAGCAGTTGAGCGGGAACGCGAGCCCTGCGTCGGCCTCGAGCACCATCCCCTCGACCGTCTCGACCGTCTCGAGGAGCGAGGCGCCGGGCCGGACCATGCCCGCGCCCGCGTTCAGGATGCGGTGCGCGATCCGCCCGGCCTCGCGGTAGGCCTCGAAGACCTCGTCGTTCACAGCACCAGCTCCTCGGGGGACCGGGTAAAGTTTTCGAAGCCGTCGGCCGTGACGAGACCGAGATCCTCGAGCCGGACGCCGCCGACGCCGGGGAGATAGAGGCCCGGCTCGACCGTGACCACGTTGCCGGCCTCGAGCGGGCCGCCGCCGGGACCGAGGGAGGGGAGTTCGTGGACCTCGAGCCCGACCCCGTGGCCCAGGTTGTGCGTGAAGCCCGAGGTGTCGGCTCCGAATCCGCGCTCTGCGAAGAGGTCCACGACCGCCTGGTGGACGTCGGCCCCGGGCACACCGGCCCGGATCCGCCCGATCGCGAGCGCCTTCGCGTCGCGGACCGCCTCGAACATCGCGACGAGCTCGTCCGTGGGCTCGCCGCGCACGACCGTGCGGGTCATGTCCGCGAAGTAGCCCGAGAGCTCGTCCTCGGGGAAGATGTCGATCACGATCGGCCGGTCGACCTCGAGCGGCCCTGTGCCCCGCTGGTGCGGTTGGGCCGACTGTTCGCCCGACGCGACGATCGTGTCCGCGGCCCGGCACCCGTGGGAGAGGAGCGTCCGGTGGCACTCGGCCCGGACGCGCTCGGCCGTCAGCAGCTCGCCGCCGTGGACGAGCAGGCCGTCGCGGATCTCCGCGGCGCGGATCATCTCGACGGCCGCGGCCATCGCGGCCTCGTTCGCCCGCTGGACGGCCCGGATCTCCTGCACCTCGGCGGGAGCCTTGACCGCCCGCCGGCGCTGCACCGTGCCCTCGTCGATCAGGACGCGGCAGTGCGCCTCGAGGCCGCGGGCGAGCGCGATCGGGAACGACGGCGGCACGAGCACGTCGCCCTTTGCGAGCCCGGCGATCGCGGCCGCCATCGCGGACCAGCGCTCGGAGGGGTCCTTCCAGTGGGTGAAGAGCCCGGCCTCGGCCCGCGTGATCGGCGCGAAGGCCGACTCGGCCGCGGCCCTGGCGTACTCCATCTGCGAGACGACCACGAGCCCCCGCTCGTCCGGCCGCTTCAGAAAGATCACGGGGTCCGTAGTCTGGAACCGCGTCAGGTAGCGCATGTCGGGGTCGTTCGAAGCCGCGTACCCGACATAGGCCGCGGCCCCTCTCGATCGGATCGCCTCGTCCAGCAGGTCCATCGGGGGATCTATGCGCCGGATGAGATGATGTAGGTATCCGCATCAACCCGTTGTAATTAACCGGTTGAATTCTGTCGTATTTGCCCTGTTTTAGAAGAGGTAAAACTCGGGCCCCGTCCCGACCGGTGAGGATCTTCAGGGGAACATCCCACCACTACGGGCGGACCCGATCCCCCATAGGATACACGGGGATATAATGGTTACGATACCGTGCGATTGAGCGTGAAATCTTCGAAGAAAAACCCCCGGGCGAAGGTAAAGAAAAGGGCTGAGGATCGACCTGCGCCGTCCTGATAGGACTCCGATGGTTCACGGCCACGGCACTGCCGCCGATACGCCCTGAGGGCTCCGGTCTGCTCGCCATCGCCCATCGTCGCACAGGTGTCAGCACGCCCGGCCGCGTCCACTTCGGCCGAGGTCGTGTAAGAGAGGTGTCAGAGGTTCCTGAAGAGCCGGACGGCGTCCGCGAAGGCGATCCGGCCGTTGCCAAAACAGGCAGGTATCAGTGAGTGCCGGCGCCTCCGCGGAACAGCGGAACGAGCGTTCGCGCCCAGGCGCCGATCGCGTTCCAGTCGCGGAAGTCGCCGCTCGGAGCCCGCAGCAGCCGGGTCGCAGCCCGCTCGACGAGGTTCATCTTCGCCGGGTCGATCGCCCCCGCAAGG